>JBBQQZ010000018.1:0-19749 GCA_038215325.1 Tepidisphaerales bacterium
TCCAGCGGAAGTCGTCCTCAGTGATGAACGTCTCGCGATGCTTCCGCATCACCCGCTCGGCAGCGGCGCTGCCCAGTGCGTCGCAGAGCGTGTACTCGTCGTTGGCGAGCGTGCCTTCAAACAGCGCGGGCTTCATCCATCGTTCAAGGACAAGCCAGTTGCCGAGATTCACGCCGCGATAGAGGGGACGCGAGCTCATAGAGTATTCTTGCCAGCTTGGGGGGTCGCGATGCGTTAGTTAGTAAGCTTTTGCGCCGGTGTATTTAAACGTGACCATTCCGTCGAGAGCCGCCTGATGCAGGCCGCCGTTTTGGTAGGTTTTGGTCCGGGGAGTGAGACTGAATGCTTCGGCATGCCCGTCGGCGAATGAGGCGACGGTGCTGTTGCCGTGGCGGTACTCCACCTGTCCGCCGGTCGCACCGGTGCTGTTCGCTGGCCAAGGTTCCATGACATAGAATTTTTCCCAGGAGTAGCCATTGACCACGTCAGCAAACATCAGCACCCGAGTGCCACTCTTGATCTTCGTGAAGCGGACCTGAGGCGAGGTAGCACCTTCGGAGCGGGCGATGCGGGCACCATTGCGCACGTTATAGCCAATCCCGAGGTTGTCGTGTGATCCGCCGTACCCGCTCCCGGTCTTGGTTAAATTCGCAATGTACGCGGGACAGTAGATGGCGTCGCTGGTTGCTGCGGAGTCCGATTTCGCCTGACGATTGTTGAGATACTGCCCGAGCATCGGGCGGTTGTGCCAGCGAATCCAGATCTGGCCACCCGTCGCATTGACGTCTTTGTGTGCGCTCAGTGGCGCGAAGCCGCGATTATCATTGACATACATCACCACGCTCTGCATTAACTGCCGGTGATTGGACAGGCATTTGGCGCGAAGCCCCGCCTGGCGCGCTTTCTGGAGCGCTGGCAGGAGAATGGAGATCAGCAGCGCGATGATGCCGATCACTACGAGCAGTTCGACGAGGGTGAATCCTTGTCTTTTTCGCATGGCCGCCTCTTTCAAAATTGTACAACAAAAACGGTTGCCAGACCGAAAAAATGCAGCACTTCAATTCGGTCCGCTCGATCTGTTTTTCTAGTCGCGACGCCGTCGCATTCCGACCGCCAGACCTGAGCCTTCGATACACGAGCATACAGGGTGCAGACTGCCGAAACACGAAAAAAGAATATAGATTTGCGACAAACCGTTGTTCGGAACCGGCTTCACGGACAGGCCGCGCGGCCGCGCGTTGGTTGACGTTCTGAAGCGTGCCGCTGCCCGCACCGTTCTCGGCGCGGGCAGCGACAGGCAGATCATAAACACCGTCGTCGCCTAGACGACGCGACTGCGCTCATCGCCGCCGACGGCCAGCCGCCAGCAAGGCAAACCCTGCTAGGACTGACAGACCCGCAGGTTCCGGGATCGCCACGACCAAGTCACCTGTTGACTCAGTGAACTTGAACGTCGTGAGTCCTTCGGTGGCCGTCCAGATTCCATAAGCGGGCAGTGTGGAGAAGGTCGCGCCATAGAATCCGCCGCTGAACTGCACCGCCGTCAAGGCACCGCTGTATGACGCGAAATCCAGGAGGTTGTAGGTGCCCGGAGCCATCGCAATCGAGCTATCCAAGGTAAGGCTGCCTGCGTAGGTGAGCGCCCCGGTAACGTCCACGGCGTCGTACCCGCTTGCGGCAGCACCACGTACGGTTCCGTCGATGTCGAAAATCATACTCGCCGCAGCGCCAGACATCGCCAACGAACTGCCGAATGCGAGTGACTCGGTGCCACTGGTGAACACGTTGGATACGTAAGTCGCGTCACCGGGTTGCAGCGTTCCGCTAATCGTCGTCGCGCCGCCGATCCTCCCAAAGCCACCGAGGCCGGTCCCTGCGCTGGCAGTGACGGTGTTGGTGCCAGTTCCGGATCCGGCGGAGTTGTTCACGAGCAGACGCCCGGCAGTGACCGTTGTAGCACCGGTATGCGTATTATTCCCCTTGAGGACAAGCAAACCCGTGGTGCCGGTATAGAGGTTGATGCCGCCGCCCCCCCCGCTGATATCGCCGCCGAAGGTTATGGCGTTAAACGCGATGATCCGTCGAATCGACGAAAGGGTGATGCCGCCGTTGAACGTGAGGTCACCCGTTCCACTTGAACCGAACGTCGCGACTGAGTTAGCGGTTCCGCCCGTGATCGTCATCGCGTTGGCGATCGTCCGCGCGCTTCCGTTGGTGCTGCGGATGACGCCGGTCGTGTCGTTGCTGACCGTAAAGGCGAATGTCCCGGTTCCCATTGCCCCGTCGGCATTCAAGGCGACGTTGCCGCGCGAGATCGTCGTGGTCCCCGAGTAGGTAGACGTCTGATCGCTATTAAGTGTCAGCACGCCGTCGTTGGTCTTGGTGATACCGCTCGCGCCCGTGCCAGTGATTACGCCGCTGATCGTTACCGGGCCAGACGTGCTTGCGCCTGTGTTGGCGGTCAGCACGTTGCCGCCAAGAGTGACATTCGTGACGGTGAGGCTGGTAGAACCGGCATTCGCGCCGGCGATGGTTGCATTGCTTTGCAGCGTAACCAAGCCCGACACTGTATTGACGCCCGAGTTGCTGAGCAGCGCGGAACCGCCGTTGATGTTGACGGCGTTCCCGATGTTGATGCCACCCTGAAGTTGCAGCCTCGCTAGGTTCGCGACGGTGACGGGGCCAGTGCCGAGGGCCGCGCTACTTTGAGCCCGGATCGCGCCGCTACTGATAGTTGTGCCGCCGGAGTAGTCGTTGGCGCCGCTGAGAGCCAGCACGCCGGTCGTAATAGTGCCGGTCCCGTTCTTCACCAAGCCGTTCGTGCCGCTGATTTTGGCGCTGATGGTGACGACGCCATTGGTTCCCAACGCATCGACGGTGATCGTCGGCGTCGCACCGGCCAGAGTCAGGGCATTAGCCGGATTGGCATTGTCGGAGACGGTCCAGGAAGCCGCGGTACCCGTGGCCGTGTCACCGAAATAGAGGTTGCCGATCGTCAGCGGCGCGGTAAGGGCAACGGTTCGTGTTGCGGTAATATCCACGCCATTGAAGAATGCGGTTGCCCCGCTGCCTTCGGCGACAACGTCACCAACCCACGGCGTCCCGTCCGAAGTGATCCAGTTCCCGCCCGCATCGAATTCCCACGAGCTTGTTGCCGCCGCCGCCATGGTGCCCAGGGCCGCCAGTGTTGCGCTGGCGAGGATACCCGATCGTGTTCCAGTCATCGTCTTGCTCATTTCCGTCCTCCAAAGTAGGTACAAACTGTTCTACCGTTCGCCGAAGTGTTGAATCCCTCCGCCGCCAAGGCGTGACGAGATTCGATCCAATCACACTAACACGCTGCCGATGTGCAAACGCGAAAAAAACCTGTATATTTGCGACAGCGGAGAATCAGATGGCGAACAAACGACATCGTGTGGCGATCCTGATGCACCGGTGGGTGGGGTATTTGCATGGGGTGCAGTTGGGGATTGCGGAGTATGTCGCGAAGCGGCCGGAGTGGATTTGCACGCACGTTCGGCCGGACGCGGATGGGCTGAAAGCGGTCAAAACCATGCCCCTCGACGGTATGATCGCGTATGTCGAAGCCGAGTACATCCCGCTGCTGAAATCGCTGCATTTGCCTGTCATTGACGTCTCAAACTGGCTGCTTCAGGAGCATTTTGTCCGCGTCATCCCCGACGATCGCGCCATCGGTGCCACCGCGGCGCAATACCTGGCGGATTTGGGGCTGCGGCACTTTGGTTACTGGGCGTACATAGACGCCGCGTTCTCCACTCTGCGTCTGGCCGGCTTTCGCGAAACGCTCGCCAAGTCGGACCTGAAGACCCGGGTCTGGTCCGACGACCTGACCATCCGCGATGCCGACGCCCCGGCGACCACGCTGGAGTGGCTCGAAAAGATCCCCAAGCCCGCTGGCATCTTCTGTCCCAACGACACCATCGCCACCATGATTCTCGACCTCTGCCGCGAAGCGAAAATCCGCGTGCCCGAGGAGGTCTGCATCCTCGGCGTGGACGACGACGAGCTGCTGACCCAGATCAGCCACCCGCCGCTATCGAGCATCGCGCTGCACACGCAGAAGATCGGGTTTGAGGCAGCGCGTCTGCTGGATGAGATGATGTCGCATCCGGCAGCGCCCGCGGCGTCGGTGCTGTTTCCGCCGGTGGGGGTGGTGGCGCGGCAGAGCACGAACCTGCTGGCGATCGAAGACGCCGACGTTCTGGCGGCGGTGCGGTACATCCGCGATCACGTTCACGAGCGGCTGACCGTCGACGACGTGCTCGACGCCGTCCCCGTCAATCGGCGTTTCCTCGAACGCCGCTTCAAAGACCACCTCGGCCGCACGCCGCTACAGGAGATCCGGCGCGTGCGCATCGAAAAGGCGAAAGAGCTGCTCTCGGGCACCGACATGTCGATGCCCACCGTCGCCAAGCGCAGCGGCTTCCCCAACCCCGAACGTCTCGCCAACGTCTTCCACGCCATGACCGGCATGACCCCCACCCAATACCGCCGCGAGTTTAGATTGCACGACTTTTGATTGATTCGCCGCGCCAGCGCCCCTTTACCGATCGACGACGGAGGCGCGAGCGGCATCTGGACACGGCCATGTAGCGCGCGACATTCGTCACAACCTCATCCCCGATCGATCGGGAGAAGACGCGCGGGTTAATACCGGTGGCGCGATCGGTCGCCTACCCCATCCCCGCCATCGCCTGTTCGTACACGCCCACGCACTGCTTGGCGGAGTCGGTCCAGCTCATTTTGCGGACTTCGAAACTGCCTTGTTCGCGCAGCGTGCGCGAGAGGGGCGGGTGGCGCAGGACGGCGATGATTTTGTTGGCCATCTCGTTGACGTCCCAGAAGTCGACTTTCAGCGCGTGCAGCAGCACTTCGCTGACGCCGGATTGTTTGCTGATCAGTACGGGCACGTCGTTGGCGATCGCTTCGAGCGGAGCGATGCCGAACGGTTCGCTGACCGAGGGCATGACGTAGAGGTCTGCCATTTTGAAAACGCGTTCGACGTCGGGGCCGCGGAGGAAGCCGGTGAAGAGGACTTTGTGGCCGATCCCCATGCCGGCGGCGAGTTCGATGGTTCGGCGGATCATGTCGCCTGAACCGGCCATGACGAACTTCACGTTCTCCATCACCTCCAGCACCTTCTTCGCCGCAGCCAGGAAATATTCCGGGCCTTTCTGCATCGTGATGCGCCCCAGGAACAGCACGATTTTTTCGTCGCGTTTGATGGCGTATTTTTCGGCGTCGAAATGCGAGTGCCCGTTGAGCTCGACGGCGTTGTAGACGACGTCGATCTTCTCCGGTTCCACCCCGTAATGATGCGCGACTGCGGTTTTGGTGTAGTGGCTGACCGCGATCACCTTCATCGCGCCATGCACGCCGCGGCGCTCGATGTCGTAGATGCGCTGGTCGACGTGGACGCCGGAGCGGTCAAATTCGGTCGAGTGAACGTGAACGACCAAAGGCTTGCCCTTCATCCCCGCGACCGCGAGGCCGGCCGGGAAGGTCATCCAGTCGTGGGCGTGGACGACGTCGAAGTCTTCGCCGCGGGCGATATCGGTCGCAAGTGCTGCGTATCGCTGGACTTCGGAGAACAGATCGCCGGTGTAGTTTGCGGTGCTGGTCCCGCCGGCGGGAAGCGGGGTGGCGATTTGCCCGGTCGAATCCCGGGTGGTGCTGGCGGATAGTTCGCGCGCGGCTTGCTGGGCCTCGACCACGATCTGGTGTTCGACGGCGGTGTGGTAGGGGTTTAAGGCGGCGTTCACGGTTCGAAACGTCACGTTCTCGAACTCATCCATGTGAAATTCGGTTGCCGGGGTCGCCAAGGGCGAACCCGCGCGCGGCGCGACGAGCGTGACATGGCTGCTGAACGGGCTGGTGACGGGGCGAGGGAGAACGAACATGACGTCCGTGCCGATGGCGCTCATGGCCTTGGTCAGCCCGTAACAGGCCGTGCCCAGGCCGCCGCTGATGAATGGCGGAAACTCCCATCCCAGCATCAAGACACGCATGGCGACACCCATCGAATTGGTAACCGAGAAAAAACAACGCCGACGTCGCGATCCTCAACGATCCATGCCCCATCTTCTGCGGGCTGGTCAGCCTGTCAATACAATCGTTAAAGCTTCACTGTTGAAAACAATCGCTCGACGCGCGCCTGCGCACCCGTCTGGCTGCTGAAGGCATCAGCAGGCGATTCAAATCGGATGCCCGGCATGCGGCAGCGATCTTGGAAGCGGCCTCGCGCCGAGAGAGGTTGGCGTCGGAGGGCGGAAGTATGTAATCTCGCGGGCTTGAATGTCTGAGCTTGCTCCCCCGATTTACGTCCGCCTCGATGGCCAGCCGCGCATGAGCGTTTTGGAGCGCCTGCTCGCGCTGGCGATCTCGGCCGGCTGTCTCGCGGTCCTTATCACCGCCGCGATGATCACGCCCGACGCCCGGGGTGTCGGCACGCACGAACAACTCGGCATGCAGCCCTGCCAGTTCATCGCACGCACCGGCCTGCCCTGCGCGGGGTGCGGGATGACTACTTCGTTCGCGCATTTCGTGCGCGGTCAGTTTATGCAAAGCTTCATCGCGCAGCCCTTCGCGATGGTGCTGGCGATCGCAACGTGCGTCGCGTTCTGGGGCGGGCTGTACTGCGCAATCACGGGCAAGGCGTCGTACCGATTGCTCAAGATCATCCCGATGAAGGCCCACCTGCTCTTCTGGCTGCCTTTCGGCCTTTTTGGCTGGGCGTGGAAGATGGTCTGGGTTATTTCGTCGCACTGACGCGTTCACCCGCGTCGCCAGGCGCGGGGATTCGTCCCGAATGTCGCGCGGAACACGCGGTTGAAACTCGACAGCGTATCGAACCCCACATCCTGCGAAATCGTGAGCACCGACCGCGTGGTCGTCTTGAGCAATGACGCCGCCATTCGCATCCGCAGGTCGTGCCAGTATTCGCGTGGTCCCCGGCCGATGGAGCGGTGGAAGAGGCGGCGGAAGTGGGGGTCGCTCAGGTGGCAGCGTCTGGCGAGCAGCGCGATGTCGATCGGATCGGTGTACCGCTGCGCGAGGTACTGCATTGCCGGCGCGAGCCGGTCGTAACCGGGCGCGGTCTGCACGTGCGAGGCGGGGGTGATGCGGTGCAAGAGCGTCATCAGTTCGACCGTGAGCGATCGCAAGACCGCCTCGAACCCGCGCGGGCGCCCGCGTAGTTCTTCGATCATCCGCAGCACGACGCGCGATAGCGCCGGGTGGTCCGATTCGTGCTTGAGATTGCCGAACGACGGGCCTGCCAGCGGGGTGGGGTCGAGCATCGCCATCTCCATGCCGGCCGGCATGAGGCGGAGGGGATCGAGGTAGATCCACGTCCATTCGCTGGCGGTGCCCGGGGCGCTGCGGGCGAGGTGGGGTTCGGTGTGGTTGATGATCGAGACGTCTCCGGCGCGGAAGGGGAGGATCTTCTCGCCCACCATGAACACGCCGCTGCCGCTGAAGCAGTAGCCGAGTTCGAGGCAATCGTGGACGTGCAGCCACGTGATCGGCTGGTCCTGCTGCATGTGCGGCACCCCGCCACCGATGGGCCTGCGCGGATCGAGTGAGATCGGCGCGAGCACGATTTCGAGCGGGGGTGATCGTTTCGGCTTGGTCAATGGCCGTTTCGACATAGAAACAGGCTGATTAAAGCGTACAGTGGAATGAAACGCAACATGCTAAGGAGAAGCGACCATGGCCGGCTGGGCGAGTTTTGAGCACTTGATCAACGAGGAAAAGACGCAGCTCATCGAAGAGGGCGTGACGCCCGACGCCGCGGAGAACGCGGTCGCCGAAGCGCAGCGAAGGCGCGTCGCCGGGGCGCACGAGACGGACGTCTGGTCGGTCTTCGCCAACCTCCCGCGGCGCAGCGACTTCGCGTTTGTTGAGCCGAGCGATTTGGAATCGATTAAGGCGGATCGATCGGGCGATGCGCCGAAGCTGTCGTTTGATCCGACGGACGACGTGCTCTTCGACAAGCTGTACGGCGCCTGGCTCGGCCGGTGCGCGGGGTGCGCGCTGGGCAAGCCGGTTGAAGGCTTCATGGGCGCGCACAACGGGCTTCAGAGTTGGCAGCGACAGAAAGAATATCTGACCGCGATCTCGCCCGATGAGTGGCCGTTGAAAGATTACTATCCAAAAACGTCGCCGGCGGTGGAGAAGACGGGGACGGTGGGATGTCATGCCTCGACGCGCGAGCAGATCGCGTTCATGGAAACCGACGACGACATCCGCTACACGGTGCTCGGCCAGATCGTGCTCCAGCGGCACGGCCGGAACTTTCTCCCTCCGCATGTCGCCAGCACATGGCTTGATCTGCTCGGCTACCGCCAGGTCTGCACCGCCGAGACGCAGGCGTACCGCAACATGGTGATCGCCGCCGATCAGTTTCGCGGTTCGCTCTCGGTCGAGAAGGCGAAGCAGATCGACGCCGAGACGGACTGGCATTTCATCGTCAATCATCTGAACCCCTATCGCGAATGGATCGGCGCGCAGATCCGCATCGACAGCTACGGCTACGCCGCAGCCGGCGACCCGGAACTGGCGGCGGAGTTCGCGTGGCGCGACGCGCGCATCAGCCACGTCAAAAACGGCCTGTACGGCGCAATGCTCTGCGCCGCGATGATCGCCGCGTCGTTCGCGACAGATGATCCGGAGACGATCATCCGGGCGGGTTTGGCGCAGATCCCCAAGCGATCGCGCCTGCACGCCGAGATGCTCCAGACGATCGAAATCTGCCGCAAACACAACAATGATTTCGCGAAGTTTGAACAGGTGCTGACGGAAATCTACGCGATTCTCGGGCATTACCACCCGGTTCACACGAACAACAACGCCGCGCTGTGCGTGGCCGCGATATTGCTCAGCCGCGGCGACTTCCACAAGGCGATCACGCTCGCGGTCATGGGTGGCTGGGACACCGATTGCAACGGCGCGACCATCGGCAGCATGGTCGGCGCCATCTGCGGCGCCAAACGCGCCCCGCAGCACTGGGTCGGCCGACTGAACGACACGCTCAACAGCTTCGTCGTCGACTACCACCCGATCGCGATCAGCGAATGCGCCAAGCGGGCGAGCGCGATCTGGAAGAAGGTTCGCGCTGAAGCGTGATCATCATCGCTCGTGAACGCGATCGATGATCATGATCTTCTGCCAGAACTTTCGCGCCAGCCCCGACCCCGGAAACCGCTCCCGCATCCCGCACCCGCATCCCCATCTGGTCGGCGGTGCAGATGAACTTGGATGCGTCGAGTGTGGTGCTGTGCATAGTAGTCCCCTCGGAAGTCCGCCGAAACGCATTTCAGGCAGCATAGAGTGTGACCGCATTGCGAGCCGCATGAGCCAGAAATTTGCGGTTCTTGACTCCGCTGGGGACGACAAGATCGATTTTTCGACCGAGCGCCTTTTCAAGGTCTTCCTGTAGTCCGAACCCCTCGTCGGCGAGGCTCGGTGAATCGTACGAATTGAACTCGACGAAGAAGTCGAAATCGCTGCGTGCAGCGTCAAATGTATCACGGGTTGCAGACCCGAAGAGTTGCAGCAACTTGACATCATGCCGACGGCAGATGGTTTCGATCTCCAGGCGATGTTGTTCGATCGCGTCGAGCATGTCCCCTGTGAGTATTCCGAAAGAGCACGCGACGTGCTTTCACCCGTCGCGACCCGAATGTCGAAAGTTTAGTACCGATAGTGGTTCGGCTTGTACGGTCCTTCGACCGGCACGCCGATGTACTTGGCTTGTTCTTCGGTCAGCTTGCTGAGGCGCACGCCGAGCTTGTCCAGATGCAACCGGGCGACCTTTTCGTCGAGGTGCTTGGGGAGCACGTAGACGGCTTTATCGTACTTGGCGTTGTTCTGGGCCAGTTCGATCTGGGCGATCGTCTGGTTGGTGAACGACGCGCTCATGACGAAGCTGGGATGACCCGTCGCGCAGCCGAGGTTCATCAACCGGCCTTCGGCGAGGATCAGCACGCTGTTGCCGGTGCTGGCGAAGGTGTACATGTCGTACTGCGGCTTGATGTTCGTACGCTTCACCGCGTTCTTGGCTTCCATCGCCTCAAGGCCGGCCATGTCCACTTCGTTGTCGAAGTGCCCGATGTTCGCGACGATCGCCTTGTCCTTCATCTTTGCCATCTGCTCGGCGGAGACGATCTTAAAGTTGCCGGTGGTCGTGATGAAGATGTCGGCGTAGCTGAGCGTGTCTTCCAGCGTCAGGACCTGGAAGCCTTCCATCGCGGCCTGAAGCGCGCAGATCGGATCGATTTCAGTCACGATCACGCGAGCGCCCTGGCCTTTCAGCGACTGGGCGCAACCCTTGCCGACGTCGCCGTAACCGCAGACGACCGCGACCTTGCCGCTGAGCATCACGTCGGTGGCGCGGAAGAGCCCGTCGATGAGCGAGTGACGACAGCCATACAGGTTGTCGAACTTGCTCTTGGTGCAGCTATCGTTGACGTTGATGGCGGGGAACAGCAGCGTGCCGGCCTTCTGCATCTCGTACAGACGATGTACGCCGGTGGTGGTTTCTTCGCTGACGCCCTTGCAGGCCTGGCCGACCTTGGTCCAGCGCTGCGGGGTTTCCTTCAGCGTCTTGGCGAGCAGCGCGAGGATGACTTTGTATTCCTTGTTGTCGGTCGAGTCCTGGCTCGGCACTTTACCCGCCGCCT
The DNA here is from genome assembly GCA_038215325.1 of Tepidisphaerales bacterium. Taxonomy (GTDB): domain Bacteria; phylum Planctomycetota; class Phycisphaerae; order Tepidisphaerales; family Tepidisphaeraceae; genus BPJO01. The sequence goes on from JBBQQZ010000018.1 coordinate 10,704, forward strand.
CGAACTCGGTGCCCTTGTGGATGAGCAGCGTGACGTCGCCGCCATCGTCGACGATCTGGTCGGGGCCCAGCTTGGTGCCGTCTGCGTCGTTGCCGAAATCGAGCGCACGCTCCGTACACCACCAATATTCCTCCAGCGTCTCACCCTTCCAGGCAAAGACCGGAACGCCCTTGGGGCTGTCGACGGTGCCTTCCGGCCCGACGACGATCGCGGCGGCGGCGTGGTCCTGGGTGCTGAAGATGTTGCACGAGCACCAGCGGACTTCGGCGCCCAGCGCGACGAGCGTCTCAATCAGTACGCCGGTTTGGATCGTCATGTGCAGCGAACCGACGATCTTCAGGCCCTTTAGGGGCTTGGAAGCGCCGAACTCGGCGCGACAAGACATGAGCCCGGGCATTTCCTGCTCGGCGAGCATCAGTTCCTTGCGGCCCCACTCGGCGAGCGAGAGGTCCGAAACTTTGAATTCAATCTTCGTCGCCGACTTGGGCGAGGCATCCAGCGTGGCAGGCATGAGCGGTCTCCTGAGGGGTATTTAGACAACATTTCCGAACGGCAGAGTGTAGCAATTTGTAGCACTCCATCCGTTCATCCGGATATATGGTTGAATGATCCGGTCGGATTGTCAAGAAATACTTCCTTGGGTTTCATCAAAACTGATCGCAACACGGGCGTTCTGCGCAAAAAAGTCCCCCATTAGTGCTTGAAAACACTGGAGTTAAAGCGAAAATTGGGTTCGTTTGGCGCATTTCCCTCCTGAGCACTCCGACGCGCGCCGTCCGACGCACGGCGGGGTCATGATCCGAACATTATACAAACAAATGTACCATGCGTTGGCCGGGTTGTGGTGGTGTCACCATTTCTCCCTACCCGCGTCCAAACCGGGTAATCTGGATGTCCGTGGCCAACCCCATCCCCCGATATCTCGTCACCGCAGGCAACACCCGTGAGATGATCGATCGCGTGCGCGACTGGGGGAACATCTTCACCGGCAACACGGGTTTTGCGATCGCGCAGGCGCTGGCGGGGAATGGCGCGGTGGATTTGTTAACCAGCAACCTAGCGCACGTCGATCGCGCGCCAGCGGCCGGGATCACCGCCGCGGCGTTCCGAAGCCATGCCGATCTGATGAAGCTTCTCAAAGACCGCGTCACCTCCACCCGCTACGACGCCATCTTCATGACCGCCGCCGTCGCCGACTACGCGCCCGCCGGGTCGTTCGCGGTGCTCGATCGCAAAAAACTCCCCGACGGCACCGAGCAATGGATCGTCCGCGACATCCACGCCGGCAAGATCAAAAGCAACCACGACGCCATCGCCATCCTGGGCAAGCAGACGAAGAAGATCGTCGACTGCTTCCGCGCCGAATGGGGCTACAAAGGCTTGCTCGTAAAGTTCAAACTCGAGGTCGGGCTGTCTGCGAGTCAGTTGATCGAGGTCGGCCGGCGCTCGCGCATCGCGTCGGGCGCGGACTACCTGATCGCCAACACCCTCGATATGGTCCAAGGCGCGTCCGCGGGCGCGTACCTCATCTCCGACACCGGCGAAGAGTTCGTCCCCCGCGCCCAACTAGCGGCGCGGTGTGCGCGGCTGGTGAAGGAATCACCGCAGAGACGCTGAGGACGCGGAGATTGCACGCGCGTCCGCTTGGGTGTCTCGCATGCTGAATCCTTAGTTTGTATGAATTGAATGCAGGACTCCGATACGGCCTTGAGGCGATCTCCGCGCCCTCCGCGTCTCTGCGGTAAACCCTTCTGATGAAATCTCGCGACCGATCTGCTATCACTTCCAACGTGATTCTCCCCGGTCAGACCATCGGCATTCTCGGCGGCGGGCAGCTTGGGCGCATGTTTGCGATTGCGGCCAGGCGGATGGGATATCGCGTCCACGCGTTCGATCCCACGCCCGATTGCCCGACCGGACAGGTGGCCGACCTCGAAGTCAACGCGCCGTACGATGACGTTGACGAGGCCGTGCGGTTCGCGCAGTCGGTGGATGTCGTCACGTTCGAGTTTGAGAACGTGCCTTCGCAAACATTGGCCGCGATCGAAAAAATCCGCCCGGTGCATCCGTCGCCGTTCGTGCTGGATACGACGCGGCATCGATTGAAGGAAAAAGACTTCCTCTCCGGCGCCGGGTTTCCGGTTGCGCCGTACCGCGCGGTGCGCAACGCCGACGATCTAAAACAAGCCATAAACGAACTCGGCACGCCCTGCATCCTGAAGACGGCGGAGTTCGGGTACGACGGCAAGGGGCAATCCCGCATCGATTCAGCGGATCAGGCTGGCAACGCCTGGGCCAAACTCAACTGCCCGCTCGGCGTGCTCGAAGGCTTCGTGAAGTTCGATCGCGAAATCTCGGTCATCGTCGCGCGCAATGCTTCCGGCGATGTGCGTGCGTTTGATGTGTTTGAGAACGTCCACGTCAATCACATCCTCGACGTCACGACGGTCACCAATCAGCGTTCGGCGGGGATGTCGGTCTCGCTGCGCGAAAAGGCGATCGTGCTGGCGCGGCAGATCGCGCAGAAGATCAACCTGGTCGGCCTGCTCTGCGTCGAGCTGTTCGTCTCGGGCCATGACGTGATCGTGAACGAACTCGCCCCGCGACCCCACAACAGCGGCCACGTCACGTTCGACGCGTGCGTGACCAGCCAGTTCGAACAGCAACTCCGCGCCGTCTGCGATCTCCCCCTCGGCGATACCACGCTGCTAAGGCCCGCCGCGATGGCGAACCTGCTCGGCGACGTCTGGATCGCCGCCGGCGGCAAGCCTAAGTGGGACCGCGCGCTCCGCGATCCGAGCATCAAGCTGCACCTATACGGCAAGATCGAACCGAAAAAGGGCCGCAAAATGGGGCATCTGACGGCGCTGGCGGATTCGCCGGAAGAAGCGCGCTCGCGCGTTCTGGCGGCGCGTGCGGCGCTGGTGTGAACGTCGAAGAGGATTTACCACGGAGGCACGAAAAAATGCAGAAGGTCTGGAACCGCAGATTGCGCAGATTACGCGGATTAAGAAACAGCATTCAATACCTGCTCCATCTACTGATCTTCACGCCTGCCGATTCGGGTTCCCAGAGCCATCCCATTCTCTACAAGTCGGACACGGAGGGCGGCGCGGTGCTTTCCGGCGGCTCGGCGATGTCCTCCCACTGAAGCACGAAGTTCTTGTACCCCCGGCTGGCGACGACCTGCTCCTTCACATTCTGAGGTCGGGCACGCGTTTGGGTCTTCACCTCGTACCGCGGCGGACGCTCGAGCCGTTTCCACTCGGCGGTGTCGAGCGATTGGGCGCGGGCGATCATTCCCCTGGCCGCATTGGTGCCCAAGACGAAGCGGATGTCGCCGGCCGCGTGCGATCATGAACCTTGCGAACGCGAAGTAGCTTCGTGATCCGCCGCTTGCGTCGGGCGAGCTTTTTTGCTGTAGTGTGTTTCACTCGAAAACGCCTCCGTGCGTGTAAGGGAAAGGTCTTTGAATAACCCTCCTGATACACGAAACGCAAGGCTTTTCGAGTCTTTTTCTGCGCCGAACTCAAGTCCGACCGTGGCGATCACGCTGGTTTAGGGACTAGTGTCGCGCGACGATACGCGGGCGGTGCTCGAGGTCGGTTCCGGTCGGTACACGTTCAGCGTGTCGGCGAGGCGGAACCGTGGAACTTGATATTTTCCACGAATGGACCGACTTCCAAGTTCATACTTGCTGCGTCCGTAACGATCTGATCGCCGATGACAACGTGGTCGAACAGGACGTTCTTCACCTTTCGTTCTGCGTCAAAGCCGTGGATTTCCGATTTCGGTCGATCCGTCCCGCTATACCGGACGTCTCTGAACACGATGTTCTCAACCGCCCGGCCGGGCTCGGTGTTGTAAGCGCCATTCATGAACACCTGAACATTCACGAGCTGGCCGAGAGTGATCGGTTCGATACGGATGTGTTCAAACGTGACGTTGCGGACGGTGACGCCGTCGCCGGAATTGATGGCAAGGCATCCTTGGTAGCCTGGGCCGGGCTGATGATGCTCGAGAATATCGATCTTGCTGAACCGCACGTCTGAGATCACCTCGTTCTTGCCCGGCGTTCCGTGTACGCCCACGAATATCGGGTGAGCGACGTCGGCCCAGAAGATCGAATCGGAAACGGTGATCTCCGTGCTGTTTCCCGAGAACATCCATCGTCCGGCGTACAACGCGATCGCGTCGTCGCTGCTGCGGATGAACACGTTTTTAATGTTTAACCGGGTACAAGACATCGCGTCGATACCGTCGGCCCATTGGGAAACGCTGAAGCTGTTGGTGTTGCTGATGCTAACATTCTCACACGCCCCAAGTCCGATGTGATACCCGACCGAGTCGAGGATCGTGACGCCTTCGATCGTGATGTCCCGGCAGAAATCCATGCGAATGCCATTCGAGGGCTTTCGTCCGCCGGGAGTGAAACGGTTAACGTGATCGATCACGCCTCGGCCACGGATGGCGGAATTATTCACGTGGTCGAGTGTGAATTGTCCGCGCACAACAGCGCCCGGCGCGAGGTAGACCGTCTCATTCGACTTCACCTTGTACTCGAACGGGTCAAGCTCATGCAGTCCAGGCCCGAAGTACGTGACGCCGGTCGTGCCCCTCGTGGGGGCACTGTCGTCCGGTGCGCTCGCAAAAAGGTGCAGTTCGCGCGCCTTGTCGCCGTTGACGGCGATGACAAGCTTTGCGGGCTTATCAAGTGCAAATCGCACAGACCCATTGGCGATCTGTGCCGATACGTTTCGCGATGCCGGTCTCACGGTGACGGTCTTCGGTATGGTGTAAGCGACTTGAACCTCGATCTCGACCTTGCCGCGAAAGTCGAACAGTGCGACCGAAGCCGCGGACGCAACATGGTCATCGTGCCCCCGATCATTGCCACGGAACTCTTTGACGACGAGCACGCGATAGGCAAATACATCCTGCCATTCGCCTCCGGGGGCGCGAACGCGAACGGTGTAGTCCGGGTTGGCTGCGACGCCCGCTGGCGGCGGTGCGACAGACAAGCGGGGCGGAGCGGTGTCGGCGTTGGCCATGTGGAGGAAAGTGGTCATGAATACTGCCAGAAGGGTCGCGAAGGCTCGACCGCGGAGCAAGGGATGTTGCATGGATTAGCTCAAGGGTTCAGGAGAAGTTTCATGACGGCTGTTGCCGATTCCGGAGTCATGCCGGCAATGCTGCCATGATGAAGGCCGGCCCAGCCGGCAGAAAGATCGACGCGACTGATCACAAGTCGACCTGCACCGACCTTGCGCATGACGAGCGGGTCTCCACGATTTTTATCGAGCACCGCGCCCAGGCGGAGTTGGACGGCCTTCAGGATTGCGTCAGGAACAGGCATGTTCTCCGCTTCCGGCCATCCGCGTGCCACCAGTTGATTGATGTCATCGATCGCTGTCGCACTGCCTCCGACTGCTTCGATCAGAACAGTGCCGCCGGCATCGGTGAAAGCACGCAACTGCTCGACGGACGCGTTTCGGAAGCCCTCCGACCCGCCGACCGGAATGTGGAGCAACTTGACACCCGCTGGAATCGCCGCGCCGACGTCGATGGTCGTAACTTTGAGCGCGGTAGACGCGTGCGCGGCGAGGTTCGCGCAGAGCATGGGCCAGGCCTGCGGCTCTTCCCGTTGCATGTTCACGCGCGCGATATTGATCTCGACGGCAGGCGCTGCCGCGGCGACCGGTGGTGCATTGGCGAGCCGGCGAACGGGGTTGCCGGTGTACTGAACAATGTCGGCACCCAGTTCAAAAAGCGGTGCCGTCCTCGGGGTCGCACCCGCCTGCCAAATGCGCGAGGTGTCGGTATCGAGCAAGAGCACGAACTCGCGCGTGCCGTTGGAAAGCCCTTGTAGGCCCGGCGCTTCCTTCCAGCCTGCGGCCTTGAACTGCTGCTGGGTGAACAACGGATGTTCGTCCGGCAGGGTTCGCCATTCGCAATCCGGAAACATCCTGGTTCCCAGAGCGCGGGCCGCATCGGCGAACGGTTTGGCACCGGTCTCCGGCGCAAAGACGATCAGGCCGCCGCGGCCAACATATGCCTTGAGTGAAGCGATATCGTCGTCTGAAAGTTTGGGCGGTTTGGTCCCCGAAACATAGAGCACCGGAGCGTCGTCCAGGTCGGTGGGCGTGGAAAGATCCACCACTTGCCAGCGAAGCTTCTGTTCGGTCTGGCTCGCCATCCAGGTCGTCAGCCGACTTACGTCGCGATGTCTGCCGTTCCAGCTCGGCGACGCCGCGTCGTCACCGTCGGTCGTGTAACGCAGTTTGTTGATCGCCGCAGGCGCATCGGCGTGGGTGAGGAAAAGCAACGCGAAGGCGCTGCACACCGTCGCGTCTGTCGACCCGTCAACGCCGATAGTCCAAGCGCCTTGCCCGTTCTGCCGACTTTCGAGGTACTGCGTGCCGCGATCGAACCACGACTGGGTACCGAACCGCTTGATTCCACCGGCGACCCCGACGCGTTCGAGTGCGTAGAGCGCGTAGAGGCTGCGGTCGCCATGAAAGTCGAAGTCGAAGAAGGTATCGAAGTTGGCGGACAACCACGCCATCGCCTTTTCGACATGCGGGTCTTGTTTGTCACGCGGCGCAGACGCGCTCGCCTGTTCATCCGCGATGAGTAGCAGCGTTGCAACGCCGGCGGCGGTCATGCCGGGGTGGGCGCTGGTGAAGGCACGGTTTTCTTTCTGCGCAGGTGCGTAGCACCACGCTCCGTCCGGGAGTTGGGCAGCATGCCAACTGTTTTCGGTGTTGCTGAAATGTCGACTCGGAACATCGAAACCGCAATCACTGGCCGCTGACAGAGCGAGGATCAAGACTTGTGAATTGCTGGCGTCCGGCTGCTCGCGTGACTGGCGACTATACGAAGCCGAGCCTCGTGCCGTGGCGTTGGCGAGCAGCGCCTTGCTGTCGCGAATCAGTGCCTTCCTGATTTCGGGTGTCTGCGGCATCGATGCGAACGCAAGGCACCTGAACGACAGGGCGTATGTTCCCGGCGGCGGGGGCGTGTCCTTGAGAAGATTGATCGCTTTCTCCAGCCGAGGGTCGATTGCTTTCTCACCGCAACTGATCAGGGAGTAGAGCGCCAATGCCGAGCGTCCGGTGTAATTTGTGTTGGTCACCAGTGCCGGATGGTCCGTCGGCTTGAGCGGCTCGGGGGCACCGGCGACTTCCCAATGCCCCGAACTGTTCATGGAAGCGTAAATAAAATCGACGCCCCGGGTGACCGAGGGTCGTCGCTCCGCCGCACTTGCCGTTCCGATGAGAACAAGCAGCAACAATGGGAAGATCGTTGGATGGTACGACATTGAGCCCTTACGAGTACGGCGGTCCTGGCGAGCCACTGAAGCGCAGGCCCGCGGGGAGGACGGTCCGGATTGCGTCATTTGTGTTCAGGGCGGACACATGCGCGGCGGCGCGCCGGATGGACCGGGCTTGAATACTTCGTCCATCAGCTTTCCCGCATCAGCGGAGCCGGCGACAAGCCAAGGCGACCCCTTATCGGGACGGCGCACCAACAGGCCGCTCAGCAGTTGCGGTTGTGCCAGCGCGATACCTTTGTTTTCGCCCTTGTCTTTCTGAAGTTGTGCCTTGGCCTGGTCCGTGTACTTCTCGAGGTATGCGAGCGCTTTGTTTTCGGGTGTTGAGAACGTCACGTAGATCGCCCGGACGACGGTCGGCTTGCCGTCCGCTCCCGGAAGGGGCGGAAAATCGTCGGCGAGGCGGACCGAAACGTCCCCGGTCTCTTCGTCAATAAAGTACGCCTTAGGCCAATCGGGTTCCGGGGGTGACGTGTAATGGCTTATCACCAGTACACACGCAAGCACCAGCGGCACTGCGCCGACTGCGATTGCCGCAAACTTATGATTCTCTGAAAAGTTCCTCAGGCTGACAATTAACACAATACGCTGCCTCGTTAGTCCTGGCTCCAGTAGAAGTACCGCCCGGCGTAGTACCCCGAGGTCTCGTGCGCCAAGGCCCAGTTGTTGACGGTCAGCGTGTTGGAGACCACTCCCGTGACCGCATCCCGGTACGCCGGCGTTCCGCCTTCGACGTGGCCGTCCGAGAACAGGACGTTCTGAAACTGCGGCTTCTGCGGGTTCTTCGGATCGCGATGATTAATGACATAACCGTTCCCCTGTCCGCCGCCGCCTTCCCACCAGACGGTGTCGCTGGCGATCACCTGCGAAGGGCCTTTCTTGCCCAGCCGTTCTGCCGCCGGGCGATTTCCTCCAGCGAAACCGCTGACGTGCGAGACCGCGCCGCCTGCAAACTGCGGGTATGAGCCGATCTTCCGGGCCTGAACGCCTGCGACGTAGGCGTAACTGGTCTGAATCGCCGACCCGTAACCGCCGCCGGCGTTATTCCACGCGACGTAACTGTTAGCGGCCTCGTTCTTCGAGGGACAAATCAGCCACGCCGCCAGCTTCACGGTTCCGGACGGCGTGCCGTTGTTGCTGTAGGCGACGTCGATGCCCGAACTGTTCGGGGCGTAGCGGAGCAGCGACTGATACGACGTTCCGAACCGACGCCACTTGTCAGTCGCGTTGCGGCTTGCGGCGTCGTAATCTTCGTTCGTCGCGTCATAGCTCAGCAGAACAGGAAACGCGACTGCGTTATAGGAAAGTCCGCCGTCCTGACCATACCCCCACGCCGCCGGGAAAAGTCCCCGGTGGTCCGTGGCAAACATCGTACACACCTGCCCGAGCGTTCGCAGGTTGGCGGCGCACTTGATGCGATTCGCCGCTTCACGCGATTTGGCGAGGGCGGGGAGGAGGATCGAGATCAGCAGCGCGATGATGCCGATGACCACGAGAAGCTCGACGAGTGTGAATCCACGGCGTTTCATAGTGCCTCCGCGCTAAGTGATACGACGACTCAATCATAGCCCGCGAGAGACGACGATTGAATCGCACAAAAAAGCCAGCAACGACGGTCAAGCCGCGGCCGGCGGAATGAGGAATCAATCACCGACGCCGACGCAACATCGCCGCGCCGCCCAGCGCGAGCGCCGCGAGGGAGGTAGGTTCGGG
>JBBQQZ010000019.1:0-19536 GCA_038215325.1 Tepidisphaerales bacterium
GATGGCGGGGGTGATTCTTATTCTGATGGGCGTGTTCAAATTGGGCACGCTGATCAAGTTTATCCCGTACCCGGTGACCACCGGCTTCACCGCCGGGATTGCGATGATCATTTTTGCGTCGCAGATGAAGGATCTGTTCGGACTGCAAATGGACGCGCCGACCCCGCCCGAATTCGTCAAAAAATGGGGCGCGTACTGGGCGGCATACCAGCTTCACGGGATCAACGTTGCGGCGACGAGCATCGGCGTGGGTGGCGTGGTGATCATGATGGTGCTGCGGTGGCTGACGCCGCGCGTGCCCAGCGCGATTGTCGCGGTGGTGCTGGCGTCGGTGGTGGTGGCGGTGTTTCACCTCGATCAGGGTCCGCACGCGGTCGAGACAATCAATAACAAATTCGGCGGCATCCCGCGCAGTCTGCCTTCGATCAACGTCAGTTGGATCGGCACGATCACGTTTGATCGGATCATCACGCTGATCCCCGAAGCCACGACGATCGCGCTGCTGGCGGCGATCGAGAGCCTGCTCTGCTGCGTGGTGGCAGACGGGATGATCGGCGGGCGGCATAAGTCGAATTGCGAGCTGGTGGCCCAGGGCACCGCGAACATCGCCTCGATCTTCCTCGGCGGCCTGCCCGCGACGGGCGCGATCGCGCGAACCGCCGCCAACGTCAAATCCGGCGGGCGAACGCCGCTGGCAGGCATGGTTCATGCGGTGTTCATCCTCGCCTGCATGCTGCTACTGGCACCGCTGGCGGGCAAGATTCCGATGCCAATTTTTGCCAGCGTGCTGGTGGTCGTCGCGTGGAACATGAGCGAGAAAGACCACTTTCTCAACCTGTTCAAGGCCCCGCGGTCTGACATCCTCGTGTTGCTGACGACGTTCGGCCTCACCGTGCTGGCCGACCTGACCGTGGCGGTGGGCGTGGGCATGGTGCTGGCGGCGATGCTGTTTATGAAACGGATGAGCGAAGTCACCAACGTCGGCGCGATCCGCGACGAAATCGACGAAACCGGCTTCGAACTCCCCGACCCCACCGACCCGCAGGCGATCGAGAAACGCGACATCCCGCCCGGCGTCGAAGTCTACGAAATCGCCGGCCCGTTCTTCTTTGGCGTCGCCGATCGATTGAAGGACACGCTCCGCGAGTTCACCAAGCCGCCAAAGGTGTTCATCCTCCGCATGCGCCGCGTACCGGCGGTCGATGCCACCGGCATGCACGCGCTGGAAGAGTTCTACGAAAAATGTCGCAAACAGGGCACGATCCTGCTTCTAGCCGGCGTACACGCTCAGCCGGTGTTTGCGATGGATAAATACGGGCTGATCGACAAGGTTGGCCTGGACAACATGTGCGACAACGTCGATGAAGCGCTGCAACGCGCGAAGATGCTGATGGAACCTAAGGCCGGTTAGCCGCAACGCGAAGCGGAACGCGTTTCTTCCGCCCTCATCTTAACCTGGAGTAGCGCTCCGCTTCGCGTCGCGGCTAACCCAGGACCATCGGTCTCGGATCGGTCGGCAGTTTCGTCCCGTTCAGGTCTGCCCACATCGCGGCCTCGCCGTCGAGGGGGCTGCGGATGTTGTACGCCTGATACGCCAGCATCTCGGCGATGCGCGTCACCAGGTCGATCAGACGCTCGCCTGCGGTCCAGTGGTCGCCGATACAGATGTGGGATTCGTCGATATTCGGGTGAAACACCGGCGTCAGCATCTTGCAGACCGGCGGCAGGCGGGGGTAATCCGCGCCGAGTTGCACCTCGGCCAGGTGCTCGTTGAGCGGCACGGGCCGGCCTTTGGCGTCGCGGGTGAGGCTTTTGACGTGGAACGCGATCCGGTACACCTCCGGCGGGTCGCCGGTGGTGGCGTCGATGCGGATGTGCGGGTGACTCGCGAACGTCTTCTGCATTAATTCCGCGTCCGAAAGCAGCCTTCTGACGCGCAGCGGAGGCCGCACCGGCGCCGACTCCTCCCCTGGCGCGGGGTGGGGGATGCGGATCTCGCTCTGACACCCCTTGCACCGCGCCTTTCGGCCGGCGTAGCTGTCGGGGACGTTGAACGACTTCTGGCAACTCGGACACGCAAATGCGATCATTCAACCCCACCTTACGCGCCGCCCACCGGCATTCCAAGCCCCCGACCGCCGCCTGTCAGGTTGACAGTCCCTCACGCCAAGGTGTCATCTTGTCAGAATCCGCCCGCAATAGGGGTTCTCCGGCGCGATCCGTAAGTCTTTATCCATTCAACATTTGGCACTCGACATTCGACATTCCATTTCTGGCACGGCCGTTGTTTATGCCAAGTGTTAATCGGCGCGGTTGTTCCGCGCTAAACGATCATGCATGTGAACCGACTCACAGTTTTGCTAGCCAACGAGCAGGAGGATTGGCATCGCACGGTTCGAGGTCTTCTCGAGCCGCAGGGCATTCGCACGGTATCGGTCCGATCGGGCCGGGAAGTGTTGGATGTCCTGGAGCACGACGACGTCCACGTGGCCGTCCTCGATGCCCAGATGCCTCAGCTCGGTGGGATGCAGGTTGTGAAGATGATGAACCAGGCCGGGCGTCGTCCGCCGGCGATCATGCTCGCGGAGCACGTGACGAATCAACTGATGCAGGAGGCGCTTGCGCTTCAGGTATTCAGCGTCCTGAGCAAGCCGGTCGATTATGCCGCGCTGCTCGACTCCCTCGCCCGGGTGGTGCGCAGGCACTACGAAGGGCGTTGGCCGATGTAGAACAATCCAGTTGCCAGTGGTCAGTCACCAGTTGCCAGAGCTGACCGCCGGCGTGTTTTGAGGGTTTCTGGCAACTATCAACTGGCAACTACCAACTTTCTTAAGGAGCCAATCATGGCCAAGCTTCGTCCTCTCGGGGGAAATATTCTCGTCAAACGCGTGGAAGCGGAAACCAAGACCAAGTCCGGCATCGTGTTGCCCGACTCGGCGAAGGAAAAACCCAAACGCGGCAAGGTCCTCGCGATCGGCGACGGTCGCCGGCTCGATAACGGCGAGAAGGCCCCGTTCACGGTCAAGAAGGGCGACGAAGTCCTCTTCACCAGCTACGCCGGCACCGAAATCAAAATCGATGGCGAAGAAGTGCTGATCATGTCGGAAGACGACGTGTTGGCCGTCGTTGAGTAAGCGTAAAAAGTTCAAGAGACAAGAAACAAGTAACAAACAATGACCAAGGCTTAAGACAGAGAAAACTCAAACGGCGGTTCAGTTTGAACATGGGTCATTGAGTTTTGTTTGTCTCTTGTTTCTTGGCAATTGAGATTTTGACGAAGGAGTTCACTATGGCTGCTAAGCAAATCAAATTCGAACAGGAAGCCCGCGAGGCGATTCGTCGCGGCGTGAGCAAGCTCGCCCGCGCGGTCAAGGTCACCCTTGGCCCGTCGGGACGCAACGTCGTTCTCGAAAAATCCTTCGGCTCGCCGACCGTCACCAAGGACGGCGTCACCGTCGCCAAGGAAATCGAACTGGAAGACCCGTATGAAAATATGGGTGCCCAGATGGTTAAGGAAGTCGCCGAACGCACCTCCAAGGTCGCCGGCGACGGTACGACCACCGCCACCGTTTACGCCGAGGCGATCTTCGCCGAAGGCCTCAAGTCGGTCGGGTCCGGCGCCAACGCCACCCAAGTCCAGCGCGGCATTCATCTTGCGGTTGAGGCGATCGTCGGCGAGCTCAAGAAGATGAGCAAGAAGGTCGATTCCTCGAAGGAAATCGCCCAGGTCGGCACCAGCAGCGCCAACCACGACGAGCAGATCGGCAAGATGATCGCCGACGCGATGGATAAGGTCGGCAAGGACGGGGTCATCACCGTCGAAGAAGGCAAGTCGCTCGACACCACCATCGAACTCGTCGAAGGCATGCAGTTCGACAAGGGCTACCTGAGCCCGCACTTCGTCACCGACCCGAACACCGCCGAAGCAGTGCTGGATGACTGCTACATCCTGATCCACGAAAAGAAGATCAGCTCCGCCCGCGACCTCGTCCCGGCGCTCAGCAAGGCCGCCGAGCAGGGCAAGCCGATCCTCATCATCGCCGAAGACATCGAAGGCGAAGCCCTCGCGACCCTGGTCGTGAACAAGCTACGCGGCACGCTCAAGGTCGCCGCCGTCAAGGCGCCTGGCTTTGGCGATCGTCGCAAGGCGATGCTCGAAGACATCGCGATCATCACGGGTGGCACGGCGATTTTCGATGAACTGGGCATCAAGCTCGAGAACATCGAACTCGCCCAGCTCGGCCGGGCCAAGAAGGTGTCGATCGACAAGGACAACACCACGATCATCGAAGGCGCCGGCGACGAGAAGGCCATCAAAGGCCGCATCGAAGCCATCAAGAATGAGATCGAGTCCACCACCAGCGACTACGACAAGGAAAAGCTCCAGGAGCGCCTCGCCAAGCTCGCCGGTGGCGTTGCCCAGATCCACGTCGGGGCTGCCACCGAAGTGGCGATGAAGGAGAAGAAGGCCCGCGTCGAAGACGCGCTGCACGCCTGCCGTGCCGCCGTCGAAGAAGGCATCCTGCCCGGTGGTGGCGTTGCCCCCATCCGCGCCGCCGCCAAGACGCTGGACAAGCTCGCCAAATCCGCCGCCACCGACGACCTGCGCATGGGCATTGAGATCGTGCGTCGCGCGGTCGAAGCCCCGATCAAGCAGATCGCCGAGAACGCCGGCGTCGACGGCTCGGTCGTCGCGCAGAAGATCAAGGAAAAGCTCGACGACGCCACGTTCGGCTATAACGCCCTGACTCACGTCTACGGCGACCTGCTGAAGATGGGCGTCATCGTCCCGACCAAGGTCGAACGCTCCGCCCTCGAAAACGCCGCTTCCATCGCCGGTCTGCTTCTGACCACAGAAGCGATCATCAGCGAAATCAAGGAAGACAAACCCGAAATGTCGGGCGGCGGTGGTGGGGGTGGCATGGGCGGCATGGGTGGAATGGGCGGCATGGGTGGCATGGGCGGGATGATGTAATCCTGTCTGTCTCCCCTTTCTTCCCGTTCCCTCTCCCTCCAGGCCAGAGGGTTAGGGTGAGGGGGAGAACCCGATTCAAGCCCGTTCACACCCGAACGTCTGAAAACTAAACGCAGGAAGCCCACGGTTTTACCGTGGGTTTTCTGTTGCCCCTGTCACCCACCGCAAAGCGGTGGGCTTTTAACGGGCAGTCTCGTTAGAATTCTCATCCATGGGTACAGTTTTCAACAACTGGTACCACGTCACCAGTTGGACCTACGGACAATGGGTCCGAGGCGACCTGCGCGGATGGCGTGCCCGTCACCATCGCGAACATTGCGAAGGCGACTACAAGCACCGTCCCGATCCCGAGGATCACAAAGACAAGCGCAATTTCTCCTACGACGCCATGAAGCGCGACCCCGTGCGGCTGGCACATCACCTCAGGCGCATCGTCATCGACGCGGTCGTCGAGAATCTGATCGACCACAAAGTGGAGGTCCTCTGCGCCGAACTGGACGGAGTCCACCTGCACATCCTCGCGCGTTTCCCCCAGCGGGACGTCCGACGCAAAACCGGATGGTCCAAGTTCCACGCCACCAAGACCCTGAAAGCCCACTGCTCCGCAGTGGGCTACGACCTCGGACTGAACGAAGGCGAAGGCATCTGGGGCAAACGCTGCGGCGTCAAACCGATCAAGGACCGCAACCACCAACTCGAAACCCTCGCCTACATCCTCCACCACGAACAATAAGGCGACGTCTGGATCACCCCCGCGTGGCACGGTGGCACGACCGACTCGATTCGCTGAATCGCGCGAGGTGGTTCTACAAGCCGAGTGTTATCCGTTGGATTCTGCGCCTTGGCGTCTTTGCGAAGTCAGAAGTAACCAAGGGATCAGAGTTGGGCGATGCCATTCGAGTTGGCCTAAACAAACGGGCGAAGGGGTCGCGAGCGAGACGTGTAAAGTAAGTACATTCAAAACTCCCGCCACACCCACGGCGCCACCGTCAGCGCGCCGCAGACCAGCGTCATCGTCCACGGCGATTCAAAGAAATACGGCAGCACCAGCAATCCCACCCCGGCGATGGCGGGGAGGAGACGTCCGGCGTTGCGGGCGAAAATGATGTAGCCGGTGCCGATCGCGCCGAACAGCATCGAGAGCATCAGCCAGGTGGCGTCCATGGTCCTGTCATCGGTTATCTCGTCGTCCCCAGGTCAATCGCTTTGGATGTCGGTCTGGGAAACCGCGAAGGCCGATGGCGCGAAGGATAACGCGAAGACCACTATCGGTTGGGAGTTCGCGCAGTATCTGAGGTTGAGAAGAGGCCTCAATCAGATCGTCCTTCGCGTTTTCCTTCGCGGCCTCGCGGCTTCGCGGTTCGATCGCTTGGGCATCGTGATGAGCGAATTACCCCACGCAATCGACGTGTGATGAGCAGCGGCGGAGCCGAACGCGTCAGGCTGTTTTCATCTGCGAAGGTACGTGCCTAAGCTTCAGAGAAGGAATTTACGTCGAACATCCCCCTTTCGGCGTAATTTGTGGCATAATAGACGTTTCGCCCGTAGTCGCGGGTGAGTCAGGACAAACGATTTGAGCGATAAAACAGCGACAGCACCGGCGGCAGAACCAGTGGACACGAGCAAGCCTCTTTCGTACGAGGATTTCCTTGCCAAACTGGGCGCGAAGGACCGGCTTAACGCCGAGAAGCGCGCCACCGCAATGGAAGCCGACCCCGCCCGGCTCGCGACTTGGAAACGCACCTGTGCCCGCCTGATGACCCTTTCCGGGCACTCGGCGAAGGTGAACGCGAAAGAATTCATCCAATTCTACGCCGCCGACGGCAAGTATCGCATGCAGATTTTCGCGCTCCAGGACGTGCTGCCCAGCGAACTGACGATCCATTGCCGCGACGTGCTGGACACGCTCATCGAAAAGAAGCTCCTCCTGAAGCCCAAGGCCGGGCAGCCCGAGAACCGCTACCGCGTTGCGGGCACCGAAGAGACGATGGTCGTCGAACGTGTGCCGGCTCAACTGGCGGAGCACCCGGTCGCGTTCCGCGATCTGTTGAGCTGGAACCGCAAGTGCATGCGGATCGATTTGCCGACCAACGCATCGAGCGCAATGCTGGATACGATCGATAAAATGCTTGAACTCAGCCCGCTGAAGCCCAAAGCCGCGTAACGAGCCGCGGTTGATCGCGGCCGTGACTAGAGCGGATTACATCCGCTCGTAACGGTCGTGGTTTTGTAGGGTTTGCCGTGCGAACCGTTTTTCAATCGGTTCGCACGGCGAACCCTACAAGAAACGCCACGCCCGTCTGCAATTCGTTTTAGTGTGCTGGTTGAGTGGCGGGCTGTGGACTTGGCGACGGGGTCGGGATCGTCGTGGGCTGCGCGGTCGGTTGGATCTCGACCGGCGTGCCCTTAGCGAGCCGCGAGTTGCCAACAACGACCACATCCGTGACGTTTTCCAGGCCGCGGACGACCGAAACCCAGTTGGTGTCGACGATCGGCCCGAGCGTGACGGTATTCTCGATCGCCTTGCCGTCCGCCACGGCGAAGACCTTGTCCAGCCCCGCGAACGACACCACGGCGCGGCGAGGAACGAGCATCACGTCTTTGTCCTGACCGACCGTGATCGTTCCTCTCGCGAACGCGCCCGGCCGCAGAGCGCGGGTGGAGTTCTGAAAGATCGCTTCGACATGGAAGGTTCGCGTCGCCAAATCGATCGCCGGACTGGTGCGGGCGATCGTTCCGATCGCGGGCTGATCGAGGCCGGCTATCCGCAGTGTCACCGCCTGGCCGGGCTGAACCTGTGACGCATACCGCTCGGGCAACGCGCCGCGGAACTTAATCGGGTCGTCCAGCAACACGCGGAACAGCGCCGTTCCCTGCTGCACGAACTCCCCCGTCGAGACCGATCGCGAAGCCACCGCAAACTTACGGTCGTCCTTTACCTGCGGCGGGACGACGCGGGTGTCGGACAACTGCTGTTTGGCCGCGTCCAGTTCAGTCTTGCGTGACAGCGCCGCCGCCAGAAGCGATCGGGCCTCGAGTATGGCCACCTCGTGGTCGCGCAACGCGACGTCGTACGCGGTCTGTAAATCGGCGTAGTCCTGTTCGCTTATCAGCGGCGGCTGCTGCTCGAAAAGTTTTTTAGCGCGCTCGAACTTGGCCTTGGCGTTGGCGGCCTGGAAACGCGCGCGTTCGGCCGGGGAGATGGTGGAGACATCGAAGCTGGCACCGGGCAACTCGGTTAAGCCGAGTTTGCTGAGCGCCTCGCTAAGGGCGTTGTTGCGCCGCGAGACTTCAAGTTCGTAGTCTATCGGATCGATCTGCGCCAGAAGTTCGCCACCGGCGACGCGGTCGCCCACATCGGCGCTGATGGATGCGATACGCCCGGGCACCTTGGCGCTGATGACGACTTCCTCGTCGCCATACAGGGTGCCGACCACCTCGACGGTCTGATCGAGGCTGGTGGTTTGCACTCGTTCGAGTTGTACCTGCGCCACCGCCTTGGGCCCGGAGGCGGGGGGAGCGGGCGCGTCACCGCATCCTGCGAGGGCACCGGCGAACAACAAAAACAGCTTTCGGAACGCAGTTGATTGACTCACGGTGTCACCCTTACAATACTGACGGGTCAGTTTTGATAGCGATCGTATCCTAGGCCAATCCTGAGAGCCGGGCAAGTTATGCAGCGACCGGATGACGCGAAACGCGCCTCTATCATGACCGCGGCGGTGAGGCTCTTCAGCAGAAAGCCCTTTCACGAGGTGCTGCTGGACGATGTCGCGGCGGCGGCGAAGGTGGGCAAGGGCACGGTGTATATCTACTTCAAGAGCAAGGAAGATTTGTACGACACGCTCGTGCTTGAGGCGTTTTCCAAGATCGTGGATCGATTGCGAGAGCTGGCGGATGATTCGGTCGGATCGGCGTGGCAGGAACTGGAACGGATGGTGAACGAGATGGTCACATGGGCCAGCGCCAATCCGAATTTCTTTCGGATGATGATGCAGGGCACCAGCGACCGCGTGCGGCCGTGTCTGACCAAGAAGCGTAAGGAACTGGGCAAAACGTTCGAGATCGTCCTTCGCCGGGGTGTAAAAAGTGGTGAGATGCGGGACACGAATCCAACGCTGACTGCCCAGTACATCCCCGCCTGCATCCGTTCAGCGATCAAATACGGTTCCGGCAAACAGACGCCGGCGGGGATCACGAAGCATCTGATGGGTTTTCTGGGCGCGATGCGAACAGAGGGGACGTCGCGATGATCCGTTGTGTTGTCATGCTGTTGTTGGCCGTCTCGGCTGCGGGCTGTGCGGTGAGCCAGAACAATGAAGTCGAGATCTATCGACGTGAAATCCGTCTGACGGACGAACGTGTCGAGCACGTCCCCGGCGAGGCGTTGTCGCTCACGGACGCGATCCTGCTGGCGAATCAGAACGACGAGATTCTCGCCTCGCGCGGCGAAGATTATGTCAAGGCCGTAATCGCACAGCGTCGGACGCTGGCGAACTTCCTGCCCACAGTCGATCTCGTGCCGGTTTATTCCCGCCGCGAGAGTGTCACCAGCGCGAGTGGCACAAGCGGCCAGGATCGCTATTTCGACGTACCGGTGGCAGGCTCGATCAATCTGTTCAGCGGATTTCAAGACGTCAACCGCGCTTGGCGCGACGAGTACGTCGCCCGGCAGCGTCGCGCCGAGCTGAAGTACGCCCAGGAGCAACTGCTGGTCGACACGGCCAGCGTATTTTTCGCGGTTTTGCGCGCCGAAGCGACCGTGCGCGTGCTGGACAGTTCGCTGGAGCTTCAGGACGCCCGGTATCGCGAAGCCAAAGGCCGGTTCGACGCCGGCGTTGCCCGGCCGC
The DNA here is from genome assembly GCA_038215325.1 of Tepidisphaerales bacterium. GTDB lineage: Bacteria > Planctomycetota > Phycisphaerae > Tepidisphaerales > Tepidisphaeraceae > BPJO01. The sequence continues at coordinate 9,826 of JBBQQZ010000019.1, forward strand.
TGGAGGTCAGCCAAACCGAGGCGCAGGTCGCCTCCACCCGAACGACGCTCATCAGTGCCCGCGCCGATATCATTCAGGCCCGCTCCCGACTCAAACTCCTCACCGCCGCCGAGGTGCGGACCAGCCCGCTGGCGGATGACTATTTCCCTCCGGCGTTGACGACTTTTGAGGCCATCTACGAAGCGGCCAGGAATCACCGCGACGACGTCCGCGCCGCCGAACTTGCGGTGGATGCCGCGCGGCATGAGGTGGATGCGGCGATCGGGCAGTACTACCCGTCGGTTTCACTGGACCTCGAGGCGTTTCTGTATCGCGAATCGGTTCCCGACACCCGGTCGTGGGAGGCATTGCTGCGGATCAATCTGCCGATCTTCTCGGCCGGGCGGATCGAGCAGGACGTGCGGGCGGCTTGGAGCAACCTGCGACAGGCGCTTTTGGCGCGATCCTATGCCCAGCGGCGGATGCGATCCGAGGTGGAGCAGGCGTACGTGGCGGCGCAGGCGAGCATCGACCGACTGGCGCAACTACAGGTGCAGGTTGTCACCGCGCAAGAGGCGCTCAGGCAGTCTGAGGAATCGTATAACGCAGGGCTGGCAACGAACCTGGATCGAATCACATCGCAAAACGCGTTGTTGCAGTCGCAGTTGGCGCTCGTCAGTGAAGAGTATGACCGCAAGTTGCTGCACCTGGCGTTGCTCCAGCGTGCGGGCATTCTGAGAGAACAGTTCGAGCAGGCCGCGATGGCCAAGCCGTAAGGTGAAACCTTGCAAAAATTCATAGATCTGTTTGTCAAAAGACCTGTGTTCGCAGGCATGCTGATCCTCGCCATGGTGGTGGTCGGTGCCGCCGCGTATACGGGGCTGGGCGTGGACCGGTTTCCGTCGGTCGATTTGCCGACCGTCAGCATCCGCACCAGCCTGCCCGGCGCATCGCCGGAAGAGGTGGAGACGGAACTCATCGAGCCGATCGAGGAGGTGGTGAACACCGTTTCGGGCATCGACGAACTCCGCGCCATCGCCGGCAACGGCACGGCGGTGGTGATCGTGACGTTCGATCTGTCGCGCGATATCGACGTCGCTGCGCAGGACGTACGCGACAAGGTCGCCACCGTCATCCGCCGGCTTCCGGACGAGGCCGATCCCCCGACTGTCAGCAAGTTCGATAACGACTCGCAGCCGGTCATCACGTACGCACTATCCGGCGACCGCACGCTGCGCGAGCTCACCGAGATCGCCGACAAGATCGTCAAGGAGAAGCTCGAAACCGGTCGCGGCGTCGGCGAGGTGGACTTGGTCGGCGATGCGGTGCGGACGATCAACATCGACATCGATGCCGACCGCCTGGCCGCCTACGGTTTGCCGATCACCGCGGTGCGTGATGCGGTCGCGAGAGAAAACTCCGACGTCCCCGGCGGAAACATCACCGGGAGACAGCAGGAACAATCGCTCCGCACGATGGGCCGCCTCCGCTCGGTGGCGGATTTTGGCGATGTGGTCGTCACGTCGGTGGACGGTGCCCCGGTTCGCCTTCGCGATCTGGCGAAGGTGGAAGATGGCGTGGCAGAGCGGCGATCGGTGGCGCGGCTAGACGGAAAGACGTCAGTCTCGCTCAATATTCGTCGCCAGAGCGGGGCGAACACGATCGACGTGATCGAATCGGTGAAAGAAAAAGCCGCCGAGGCCGCAGCCCAGCTCCCGCCGGGCGTGGAACTGCGGGTTATTCGCGACCAATCGGACTACATTTACACCGCATTGCACGAGATCAACATCCACCTGGTCGCCGGTTCGATCCTGGCGTGTTTGGTGGTGCTGGCATTCACGCGAAGCTGGCGGAGCGTCATCATTGCGGGCATTTCGATCCCGGCGTCGGTGGTGAGCACGTTCGCGGTGATGTGGCTGCTCGATTTCACACTCAACAGCGTGACGATGCTGGCGCTGGTGCTGATGGTGGGCATCGTCATTGACGACGCGATCGTGGTGCTGGAGAACATCTTCCGGTTCGTTGAAGAGAAGAAAATGTCGCCCATGGAGGCGGCCAAACAGGGCACGGGCGAGATTGCGCTGGCGGTGCTGGCGACGACCCTGTCGCTGGCGGTGATCTTCGTCCCGGTGTCGTTCATGTCGTCGGTCAGCGGCCGATTTCTGTACCAGTTCGGCATCACGGCGGCGGTGGCGGTGATGGTGAGCTTGCTGGTCAGCTTCGTGCTCACGCCGACCCTCTCGGCCCGCATGCTGGGCAAGGAAGCCGCCAAGGCCGGTGCCTCGCACCATGGGCAGGGCAGTCGGGGCGGATTTTATCACTACATCGACGTCTTCTACACAACACTGCTGAAATTCGTGATGCGGTACCGACTCGCCACGGCGGTGGTCGCCGGGTGCGTGATGCTCAGCGGGGTGCTGCTGTTCGGCATCGTGCAACAGGGCTTCCTGCCGCAGGGCGCGGATGATGCTGAGTTCCGAGTGCAGCTCGAAGGCCCGGAGAACATCAGCTTCGGTGCCATGAACCAGGTGCTGGCTGCGGTTGAAACGGATCTGCTGAAGATCCCCGAGATCAAGACGATCCTCGCCGAAGCCGGCGGCGGGTTCATCGGCGGGGTGAATACGGGTGACATTCATATCGGCCTCGCTCCACATGCCCAGCGGTACTGGTCTTTCACGCGAATGATCAAGGGGTTTTTCAAACTCGATCCGATGGAGGCGTTCCGCGGGAACTACACGCAGGAGTATGTCATGGACAAAATCCGCAAGCAGATCGCGCCGCGCTATCGTGCGCAGGGCATCAGCGTGCGGGCGCGAAACTATCCTGGTTTCAACATCGGCGGCGGTAACTTCGATATCGATTTCTCAATCACCGGGCCCGATCTAAACAAGCTGGCCGAGTACTCCAACGAACTGGCGGAACGTGCAGAAAAAATCGGCGGGATTCTTAACATCGACACGACGCTGGAGCTGGCGAAGCCGGAGATGCGCGTCGAGATCGATCGGCGAAAGGCCGAAGACCTTGGGATCAGCAGCAGCGACATCGGCACGGCATTGCGGCTGATGGTCGGCGGCGATCAGGAGATCAGTCGGTACCGCGATCCGCTCAGCAATGAGAACTACGACGTGCGCCTGCGCCTGGCGGAATCGGATCGAAACAATCCGGACCAGGTGCCGAACCTTCTGCTGGCCGGCACGCGATCGCGGTTGATTGAGCTGTCGAACGTCGCGACGGTCTCCCTTACCAACACCGCCGCCCGCATCGACCGGCTGAGTCGCGGACGCGACTCTCGCCTCCGCGGGTTCGTCGCGACTGGCGAATCCCTCGAAACTAAAACCGCCGAGCTGCTCGCAGAGGCGCAGCAGATGGGGATGGATCCCGGCTACGTCGTCAGCGTTCGAGGACAGGGGCGTGAGTTTGCTCGGACGCGCAGCGAATTCGCATTCGCGTTTTTCCTGTCGATCGTGTTCATGTACATGATCCTGGCGAGCCAGTACGAACACCTAGTCCACCCGGTGACGATCCTGCTGTCGCTACCGCTGGCGATACCGTTCGCGCTGCTGTCGTTGTACCTCGCGGGGCAGCAGCTCAACCTGTACTCGGCGCTGGGCATTCTGGTGTTGTTCGGCGTGGTGAAGAAGAACGCAATTCTGCAAATCGACCACATGAACCACCTGCGTCGCGATTACGATATGCCGCGCTACGAAGCCGTGATCCAGGGCTGTCGCGACCGCCTGCGGCCGATCCTCATGACGACGCTGTGTCTGGTCGCCGGCATGCTGCCGTTGTGGATGGGATCGGGCCCGGGCGCCGAAGAACGCCGCGCCGTCGCGGTAGTGGTGATCGGCGGACAAACGCTGTCGTTGCTGCTGACGCTACTCGTCACGCCCGTCGTCTATACGCTGCTCGACGACGTGTCGGACATGCTTCGGCGACGTAAAAAATCCACCAACGAACCTGCGATCGCCCAGCCCGTGCTTGGGAAATGATCACTTCCTGGCCTTCCTCGGGGGATGCCCGTCGGGGCTTTTGTTCTGCTTCTGTAACTCGTCCTGATTCTCGGCGTCCCGTGTCTTGGGTGCGTCCAGTTTGCCGGATACAGACTCCTTCGCGGGCTTGGCCCGCTCGTAGGTCGTCGCCGGGTCAGGAACTTTTTCAGCGCGGTCACTCATAAAGGTCTCCTTGGTGAGTGTAATTATCACGATCGACGGTGAAGACGCCTTCATCTCCGTCTGAATCCATCTTCATATTGTGCTGACTGAAGAATGAATGACGATTCACAGTGGTTTTACCGAATCACGCGCTCGCCCTTGCCATGATTAGAGCGTCAGGTTGGTTGAGCAAATAGCGAGGCGAAGGGCCGAGCATCAACTACCTGGGTTTTAGAACCACCTGGAGGTTTCTATGAAGACTGTTTTGAAGATCGTGTCGGTTATGACCATTGCCGTCGCGTTAAGCGGCTTGTCGATTGCGTGCAACACCACCGAAGGTGTCGGTAAGGACGTCGAGAACGCCGGCGATGCACTCAAGGATTCCGCCCGCGACGCCAAGAATTAAGTTTTGTCGCGTTTCGACGGCGGGCGGGCAACAACGCCTGTTCGCCGTCGCAGACGCGATAGGTAACAGATCTCATGTTTGCGTCCGATCGCCTTCGCGACAAGACGCGCTTTTTGAAAGGAGCCTGCAATGTTGTACTGGGCAGCCGTATTTTTCGTGATCGCGATTGTCGCTGCGGTTTTTGGATTTGGCGGGGTCGCCGGGGGGGCGATGTCAATCGCCAAAGTCCTGTTCTTTGTTTTCCTGGTCCTGTTCCTCGTCTCGCTGGTTGCGGGATTGTTCACGGGCCGTTCGCCGCGGGTCTGACGTGACTTCCTGATTTGTCAGGAGTTGAAGACGACAAACGCCCCTCGTCAAGGAGTTTAACTATGAGTGATGTACTTGTAACAATGTCGGACACTGCGGCCGAAACTGTGCAGGATTTGATTCGCCTGAACGTTGACGCCGCCGAAGGATTCACCGCCGCCGCTGAGCGCGTGGAAGACGCGCGGGTCGCTGAGCTCTTCCGCGAATACGCCGCTCAGCGCTCCAGCAATGCTGAAGCGTTGAAGGCGTCGGTCGCCTTCAACGGCGAAGAGCCAGCCCAGAGTGGCACCACGCGCGGGACGCTCCACCGCTGGTGGCTCGAAATCCGCGGCACGGTCACCGGAGGCGACACCGCCAAGGTGCTCGCCGACGCCGAGACCGGCGAAGATGTCATCAAGCACCGCTACGAAGATGCCATCAAAGAATGTGCTGGAAGTCCCGTCGCCGAGCTATTGACGTCGCAATACCGCAACGTCAAAGCCGCCCACGACCACGTGCGCGACCTGCGCGACGCCTACAAAGCATCCAAAGACGCAAAGTAAGGGTTCTCTCTGTATCTGACCCTTCCCTCTGGCCCGTCGTCCCGAAAGGGACGGCGGGTCTATTTGCGCGAAGCGCATCCGCGTAGCGGCAGGGACATCGTCCCGCTCTTCGGCATTTCAATGCGCAGGCAAGACGCGAGACTGCGTCCCTGCCGCTTCGCCGTCGATATCAGGCGCGCGCCTTCGCACGGGACGACGACGCCCCCGACACCGCGATGATCGCGACGTCGCGCGGCTTTAGTTTCAACTTCCCCTCGACCTCGCGTCCGGTCAGCAGTTCCCGGCCGGCGGGCAGTTCGTCGATGAACTGGGCGTCGGTGCTGTGGTTCAAAATCCACAGGTACTTCGATTTCTTTCCGACACGAACGATCAATTCGACGTCTTCGTGTGCCTGGATCGCCGGAACAATCCCCGCGTCGGTGAGCAGTCGCTTCGAAAGAATCCGCGCCGAATCGTGTGTGAGATACGCACCAACGTAGACCACGCGGCCCTTGCCCACCGTGTTGACCGTTATCGCCGGCGCGCCGGCGAGCAGGTCGTCGGCGTCGTCCCAGGTCGCGATCGCCTCGGCTCCGCGCAGGCGCAGTCGTTCTACGAACCCGCCGAGCGGGACGGGTTGATCGTCCATCATCGCCTGGCGCGTTTCGTCCGGCTTCAGATTGCTCCAGTCCGACACCTCGATCCCCGCCAGCTTCCGCAGCAAGCCGGGCGCGGTTTGCTGCACCATGTGCAGGTTGCGGTTCTTGGTTCCTGATTGCGCGCCCAGCACCAGCGTCCCGCCGCGCTGGACGAAATCCTCGTACTTCTGCGTCAGTTGTTGGTCCACGATCCGCAAATGCGGCGCAATCAAAATGCGATACCCGTTCCAGTCGGACGTCGCCCACACCTGGTCAACCGGGATGTGCTGCTGGAATAGATTCGTCATCCAGTGCCCCGGCTCCCAGCCGCCGTTCTTTACATAGGAGTTGATCCTGCCCATGTTGATGTCGTTGTCGTAATCCCGAAGGATCGCCACCGTCTTCTGCGGTGCCGCGTCCCACAGATCGGCAGGCAGCTTGAAGATCTCTGCGCCGATCTTCGCCGCCGCCTCGGTGCGGGCGTTGTCCTTGCCGTCGTGATCCAGCAAACCGTGCCAGTGCTGCTCGCTGCCAAACGGACACGTCCTCCAGCAGAAGTAACTCAGCATTTTCGCGCCGTGCGCGAACGACTGATGCGTCCACAGCCGCATTTCCCCCGGCCGCGCCGAGCGCAGCAGGTAGCTCATCTGCCCGCCGGGTCCGCACTGCTGTTCCAGCACGCCGTAGGGGAACGACAGGCTCCGCGCCTGTACCAGCGGCGTGGCGAACTTGGTCCAGTGATCCCAGAACATCGGGTACTGGTCGTGGCAGAAGTAATCGAGCTCCTCCATCAGCTTGGGTCCGTCAACGTTGCCGAACAGCCCGTTGTGCGTGATATCCCACCGCCCGTTCGCATCGCGCAGGATGTCCGCCTGTCGCTGGCAGAAGTTGACGACGGTATCGCTGATAAATCGCGACTCATCCAGCAACTGCGTCGGGTTCATGTACGCCGCCGTCGGGTGAGGAAGGTCGATCTGGTCGAAATCGCTATACACCTGGCTCCAGAACCGCGTGCCCCATGCGGCGTTCAGGTCTTCGATCGTGCGATACTTCGCCTTCAGCCACGCGCGGAACGCGATCGTATCGGTGGGGGCATAGCTGACATCCATATGGCAGTTGAATTCATTGTCGATCTGCCACGCGATGATCTGCTTTTCCTTCTTGTAGTGCTCCGCCAGCGCCGTGACGACGCCATCACACAGCCGCAGGTACGCCGGCGACGTGTAGTTATAGTTCCGCCGCCCGCCGTGCTTCATCGGCGTGCGATTGAAGTCCCACCGGTACACTTCCGGATACTTGCTCCCGATCCACGCCGGCCCGCAATACGTGGGCGTGCCGAAGATCACCTTCACGTTGTTCTTGCGGCATTCCTCGATCACCTTGTCAAACAGATCAAACCGGTACTGCCCCTCCTCCGGTTCAAAATACCACCACGCCCCTTCGCCCACGCGCACGTAGTTGAACCCGAGATCCGCGATACGCTTAATATCCCCCGCCACTGCGCGCTCCGGCCAGTGTTCGGGGAAGTAGCAGACGCCGTAGTAAAGTTGGTCGATCATATAGAGTGGCCCATTCTCTACGACGGCGGGGCGGTGGCAAATACATTGATGGTCGCCGCCGAGCGGCTTCAGCCGCCCGGCTGGTTACGGCGACTGAGTAGCTGTCGGTTCCACCACGATTGGCTCGTCCGGATGATGCTCGCGAATTGTCGCAAGATCCGAAGCGAAATCGGATGCTTCAGAGCGATGCGCGAACCTCGTCAGGTTCCAACCGGCAGCGCGCAAGTCGTCGACTTCCGCCCACGAGAGGACGCCAGCGCTCACCCATATCGCGTCGAACGGACCGTCGATGCGCGGTCGAAGGTGATCAAAGCCGGAGCGAGTAAGAATGAAGTGGAACTGTGGATCGTCGCGAATGCGACGCAGCCGGCAGCACGTTCGCGGGCGGGTGCCCCTGGGTAGCGCGGTTGGGGGCGGATGTCGCTTGCGCCTTCGCGGGAAATTTGACGGACTCACCGCCGACTTTTGCGATCGGCGGCGCTAAAATTTGCTTCGCGCGGGCGCGAGTTCGTGCGGCGAGAGGTTCATTGACAAGTGAAGAGGTGTCCGGCGTATTTCCCCCGATTCCCGGCCGGAATGGCAGGGAATGTAGCAAATGTAGCACGCGTAAAGTTGCGCGTGTCGATCACGGGAGCACGCGATCGGCGTAAGTCGTGGCCGGGGTTGAGGTTCGGCGGTTTTCGCGTTGGTCGCGGGATGTGACATCCGATGTAGCATGCTACATTTGCCGTGCTCCAAAATGTGTCGATGCGCGGGGCGTAGAACCAATCGCGAGTCTGGGTAGAATGTTTCGCTATGGGGCAAAAATATGCAGAAGCGAATCGATGAACTCCGACAGCAAATCGAGCGGCATGACGATCTGTATTATCAGCAGGCGAAGCCGGAGATTACCGATCAGGCGTATGACGAGCTGATGCGCGACCTGATGGAGCTGGAGACCCGTCACCCGGAACTGCTGACGGTGGATTCGCCTTCGCAGAGGGTGGGGGGAAAGCCGATCGACGGGTTCGAGACGATCGAACACTCGCAGCTGATGTATTCGATCGACAACACGTACAACGAAGCCGATCTGCGGGCCTGGGACGAGCGCGTGCGCAAGCAGTTGGATGACGCGCCGCCGGCGTATATCTGCGAGCCGAAGGTGGACGGCGTGGCGGTGAGTCTGCGTTACGAAGACGCCAGGTTGAAGTACGCGGTGACGCGCGGGGACGGACGCCGTGGGGACGACGTCACCGCGAATGTGAAGACGATCCGTAATCTGCCGTTAAGAATAGAGGCGAGTAATCAGGGGCAAGGGGCAACTAGTGCAGGCGAAAGCACCAGGAAAGAGTCCTCACTCGCCCCTCGCCCCTCGCCCCTCGTTACTGCACCAACGGTGCTCGAGGTCAGAGGCGAGATCTACATGGACAACGCGGATTTCGTTCGCATCAATGAAAAGCAGAAGGAACAGGGAAAGGAGACCTACGCCAACCCCCGCAATTTCACGGCAGGAACGCTGAAGCAGTTGGACCCGAAGATCGCGCGGTCGCGGCAGATGAAGTTTGTGGCGCACGGATTCGGTCTGATTGAACCGCCGTTGGATGACAGCTACTACGTCGCGACGCAAACGCTTCAGCAATTGGGTTTGCCTATCGGCCAGCAGGTGAAACGGTTTGCGAATATCGACGACGTGGCGCGGTGGATCGAACAGTTCGCCAAGATCCGCCTGACCTTGCCGTACAACACCGACGGCATGGTCATCAAAGTGGATTCGCAGAAGCAGCGGGACGTGCTGGGGTATCGGAGCAAGAGCCCCCGCTGGGTGATCGCGTACAAATACGCCGCCGAGCAGGTGCAGACGACGCTCAACGCGGTGACGTGGCAAGTGGGCAAGAACGGCACGCTCACGCCGGTGGCGGAGCTGACGCCGGTGTTTGTCGCCGGGACAACGGTGAAGCGCGCGACGCTTCACAACATCGAGCAGATCCAGCGGCTCGACCTGCACCTCGGCGACACGGTGACGATCGAAAAAGCCGGCGAGATCATCCCGCAGGTAGTGATGGTGGATATCGGCCAACGCCCGGACGGATCCGAACCGATCCCGGCGCCGACGACGTGTCCGTCGTGCGGATCGAAGGTGGAGAAGGAAATGGACGGGCCTTACATCCGCTG
>JBBQQZ010000020.1:0-19232 GCA_038215325.1 Tepidisphaerales bacterium
GGTCTCGACGCTGTTTACGGGCCATTTTAGCTCTGGCCCCGGCTACGAGGCGTACCGGCCGGCGGGGACGAACGACTACCTGCTGATATACACGCTCGCTGGCCTGGGTCGATTCCGCACATCCGACGGCCGCGCGCATTCGGCGAAGCTGGGGGAACTGACGCTGGTCGCGCCCGGAACGCACCATGATTACGGCGTGGAGCAAACGCAGCAGCATTGGGAAATCCTCTGGACGCACTTCCAGCCCCGCGCCGAATGGCTGGACTTACTCGACTGGCCCGAGATCGACCCCGGCATCCGCCAACTCCCCGCCGCCGAGTCGGTCACGCGAGCGGAGATCACGGATCAGTTCTATCGCGTGCATCGTCAGGCGATGTCAACCGGGCCGCTGCGGGATCGGCTCGCGATGAACGCGTTGGAAGCGCTGCTTTTGCTCTGCGAGCAGATCAACCCGAATCGATCGAGCCACACGATCGACCAGCGCATCCGCCAGACGATGGATTACGTGACGCGGCACCTCGACGAGAAAATCACGCTGGATCGTCTCGCGGATTTGGCGGGGCTGAGCGTCTCGCGGCTAGGGCATCGGTTCCGCGATGTCGTCGGGATCCCGCCGATGGAGTTTGTCGAGAGACAGCGAATCCATCGCGCCAGGCAACTGCTGACGATGACGTCGCTGAGCGTGAAAGAGATCAGCCAGCAGGTGGGGTACGAAACGCAGTTCTACTTTTCGCTGCGGTTCAAAAAGCAGGAAGGAGTAAGCCCGAAGGCGTACCGGGAAAGAGCGGTCAACGGATGAACCTCACTCGGCAGTAGTGCGCATCGGCGACCGGTTCGAACTCACGTCGATCGGCGGTAAGCACCAGTCCGCGGGCACGCCGGGCGGTCGCGACGACGAAACAATCGGCAAGCGATATCTGTCGGAACAGAGCTTTTGTTTCGCCAGCTTCACGGATCATCGGTTTGTCCATTGAACGATAGGGGCGAACGTTCATCTGCCGGATGTGTCGCAATGCCGTTTCGGCGGCGATCCGGCCGTCCCGACGATAGTAGTCGTAGTACAGTTCGCAGATATTCAGGGCGTGCATGAGGTGGATGCCGTCAGGATCGCGAAAGACGTCCCGAACTGCGTCTCTACCGTCTTCATTTTCAAACCACGCGATCAAAGCGCACGTATCGAGCACGTAAATCATGGATTTCTCAGTCGATCGCGGTCCTGCTCAAGCCGTAGTTCTCGTTTGATCTCCTGATGTTTCCGCCGGATGAACGCCTCCGATCCGCCACCCTTCACGTGGGACATGGAGCCTGAAATCACGTCGAACAACGCGAGTCGTTTTTCCACTTCCTTCGGCGTGAGGCGCTTCGGTTTTTTGATCGAAATTGCCATGGCGCAATTCTATCGGCTTTCATGACCTTAGACATCCATAATCTCGTGACGCTTCTTTTCCAGCGCCGCGTCGGCCTTGGTTTCGTATGTCTTGGTCAGCTCCTGGATGTCTTCCTTCACCTTTTCTGCGATGTCTTCGGTGAGGATGCCGCCTTTTTCCTCGGTGTCGACGAGTTTGTTGGCGTCGCGGCGGGCATTGCGGATGGTGACCTTGGCGTGCTCGCCCATGGACTTGGTCGAACCGACCATCTGCACGCGGCGTTCCTGGCTCATCGAAGGCAGGTTCAGGCGGATTGATTTGCCGTCGCTGCTGGTGGGGAGGTTTAGCTTGCTTTCGCTCAGCGCCCGATCGATGGCCTTGAGGTCGGCGGGATTGAACGGCTTGATGAGGATTTGGGTGGCTTCGGGGATCTGGATCACCGCGATCGACTTGAGCGACGTCATCGAGCCGTAATAATCGACCTGCACATGCTCCACCAGCGCCGGCGAAGCCCGCCCGGCGCGCACGCCGCTCAGTTCGTGACGAAGGTGCTCGACGGATTTTTCCATCTGCTCTTCACAATCCATGAGAATATCGTCTGCGGGCATGGCGGGCTCCAATGTTGAATGTTGAAGGTTGAATGTCGAATGTCGAGTGTCAAATGTCGAATGAGTCCTCTGAATAACCTGATTCTCTTCAGAATGTCATGCTGAGGTACTCCGAAGCAACTACTCGACTACGTGATTTACGGGCCTTTTGCGGGCCGACTAGATCCTTCGGAGTACCTCAGGATGACAACTTGCGCAATAGCCAGAGTTATTCAGAGGGTTCGAATAAGCATTCGACACTCGTCATTCGACAATCGACATTCAAGTTCAAGGGTTAATCTTCGTCCCAACGTTCTCGCCACGCAAGACCCGGACGATATTGCCGGGGGTTTTGAGGTTGAAGACGACGAGCGGGATTTCGCGCTCTTTGCAGAGCACGAACGCCGCCTGGTCCATGACCTTCAGTTCATCGCGGATGACCTGCTCAAAGCTGACCTCCTTGAAAAGGATGGCGTCGGCGTGCTTTTTCGGGTCCTTGTCGTAAATGCCGTCGACCTTGGTGGCCTTCATTAGCACATCGGCGCGGATTTCGCTGGCGCGAAGCGCGGCGCAGGTGTCGGTGGTGAAGAACGGGTTGCCCGTGCCAGCGGCGAGAATGATGACGTTTTTGGATTCAAGGTGGTGTACCGCGCGCCGGCGGATCCAGGGTTCGCAGACGCTATGGACGCTGATCGCGCTCATGACCCGCGTCGGCTGGCCGAACTTTTCCATGGTTTCCTGGAGCGCCAGGGCGTTGAGCACGGTGGCAAGCATGCCCATGTAGTCGGCGGTGGCGCGGGGGATGTGGCCGTCCTCGGCGAACGTCTTGCCGCGAATAAAATTCCCGCCGCCGACCACGACCGCGAGTTCCACGCCCATCTTCGCGACCTCCACGCACTCGCGCGCGATGGTCTCGAGATAATCGGCCTCGATGCCGAAACCCCCTTCGTGACAAAAACCTTCGCCGGAAATTTTGAGAAGAACACGCTTGTACGCGAGGGGCTGATCAACCATGGTCTGGATTATATCGGCGATCGGGCGCGGCGAAAGAACCAGAAATCGCCAGCGCGGATTAACACCCACGCAAAGGCGGGAGCCATCGCTCCAGACTGGGCGCGATCAATTGTGCCAGTCCGACGGCGATCAATGCCCCGAAGTCGAGCGAAACGAGCGAGGTGAGCACGCCGCAGAGCAGGCCAAAGAGGGCCGCGTACACCATTGCCGCCCGTCCGCCTAGCGGGCGGATGCCGGGGAGGGGCGCAACGAAAAAAATCACCAACAGTGCCGGCGACGCCATCAGCACATAATTGACGAACGTCACCCCCATCGCCCATCCCACGCGCGGGTCATGCCCGGCGAGCCAGATGCGGGAAACCTCGCTCGGGCTCACGATTACCGGCACGGGAACCACAAACAGCGCCGCCAGCGTGGTGATGACCATCACTGCCGGCACGCGGAACGCGACGACCCGGCGATGCAGCAGGAACAAACCCCCCAGGACGATCGCGATGCTGCTGGCGGCCCCGAGCGTGCGCGGGTGCCCGATCACGACCAGGTCTTCCAGGGGAGGCAGATCGTCGCTGACCAGGCGGGCGATGGTGACAGCCGGCGCATCGCCTTCGACGCGGGCGCGGAGGTAGTCGTCGAGGTGCCGCGCCGCCGGTTCGACCTGGCGAACGACGCTGCCGTCCGTCGGGTGCGATGCGAGCCACGGCTCGGCGGTGGCGGTGGGGTGCGGGACGACGTGGGGGCTCAGGAGGTCGCCAGTGAAGATATGGTTCGGCTGGAGGACGCGGTCATTCAAGGACAGGACACCGGAAAGCACGATCGTCAGCAGCAGGGTCAGTACGACCGGCGATACCCGCGCGGTTCCCGCCCGGGCGACCAGCCAGGTGAGGACCGACAGCGTCAGCCCGATCGCCACCGCCAGCGGCCAGAGGGCGTTGGGCTGCATCAGAAGCCGGTCCATGTCGAACATCGTCGGCGGGAGGAACAACGCGACGAGAACGCCGCGTGTGAACAGCGACCACCGCGTGACGTTCGCGGGCCAATTGCGCAGACGGTGGAGCACGTACCGCCCGGCGATCGCGCCGGCGGTGACGAGGAAGATCGTGCCGAGCGCACGCCATCCGAACGCCGCCACGCCCGCAAGCAAGGGCAGCAACATCCCCACCATCAGGCGGAGATCGAGCAGGCGGTGTCGTTCCAGACGCCACGAAATCATGAAGGCAGTGTCTTGAGCCGCTGAATAGATGCAAGTATCGGCAGGTTGGAAGGGCAGACGTCGTCACATACGCCGCACTCGATGCACGAGCGAAGTCCGAATGATACGCCCATCTGCCAGTCGCGCCGCTGCGATGCATCCAGCAGCGCCGCCGGGTGGATGTGCGCCGGGCAGGCCGAGACGCATTCGCCGCAGCGCGTGCAGGCGGAGGCGGGCCTGGGGATGGCGCAGGGCACGACATGCAGCCACAGTTCGGTCTCGCCGATCGGCTTGGTCATGGACACGCGCTCGTGTCGGAGCGGCGGCCCGCTCACGATGATGGAGTCGGCCGCGTCGATTGACGCTTGCTTCAGCACTTCGGCGACGGTGGCGCTGCGCGGGGCGCTGAGGCGGAGTCGTCGATGCGAGAGTCGATCATCGATCACAACCGGCAGCGAATCGACCGGCTTTCCTTGCTCGATCGCCCCGAATTGGGCGGCCGTCAGGGAGTCGAGGACCAGGACGCCGACCTCCGTCGGCAATACGCCCGAGCGCAGCCGCCGGCCAAAATACCGGCGGATGAGGAGGGTGGGGTCGAGGTTCGGGTAGCGCGAATCGAACCGCCGGATCGCCTTGGTGTCGACGACCACCCGCGGCACCGGCAACATGCCGGCGAGCACGGTCAGGCCGATGTCGATGTCCGCCGTCCGGTCGCGCGCGACCGATTGCAGCAGATCAACGTCCGGATCGACATCGGCAGCGATTACCAGCACCCGATCCACGGGACGCCGTAGGGTCTGCTGGAGTTGCAGCAGCAAATCCGGCGACGATCGCCTGGCCGGAAGCTTCGCTTCGGCGAGCTTTTGGATCCAGAGGGAGATGTCGGGGGGAGTGGGCATATTCCTCGACTGGGGTGAGGGGGAAGCGTTAGCACCGGACCCGCCGGACGCCCGCGCACGGCGTTGGGCAGCACCCGGAAAAACGTTCACTTCTTCCCGCCGTATTCCTGCTGCCATTTGCGGATCATCTCGAACGCCTGCATCGGCGACAGGTCATCCACCTTCAGGGACTTTAGTTCCTCGATCAGCGGGCTGGCGGCGTCGCCGAAGAGGACCATTTGCCACTCGTCCTTCTTCGTCACGTTTTTGGCGCGCGTCGTCTGTTCGACGTGATGCACCGCCAGTTGCGAAAGGAGTTCCTTCGCGCGCTCCAGCACCCCTTTGGGCACGCCGGCCAACCGCGCGACGTGGATGCCGTAGCTGCGATCCGTGCCGCCTTCAACGATCCGGTGCAGGAAGACGACCTGATCCTCCCATTCCCGCACCGACACGTTCAGGTTGCGCACGCCGGTGTACCGCTCGGCCAGTTCGGTCAGTTCGTGGTAGTGCGTCGCGAACAGCGTTCGGCACTTGACCGTCCCGGCGATGTGCTCGCTGATCGCCCACGCCAGGCTTAGCCCGTCGAGCGTGCTGGTCCCGCGGCCGATCTCGTCGAGGATCACCAGCGATCGGTCGGTGGCATTGTTCAGGATGTTGGCGGTCTCGGTCATCTCGACCATGAAGGTCGATTGCCCGGAGTGCAGTTCGTCGCTGGCGCCGATGCGGGCGAAGATGCGATCGGCGCACCCGACCGTCGCGCTTTTGGCGGGGACGAAACTGCCGATCTGCGCCATCAGCATGATGAGCGCGACCTGGCGAATATACGTCGATTTACCCGCCATATTCGGGCCGGTGATCAGCATCAGCGTGTCGGTTGCGCCGATGCGGACGTCGTTGCTGACGAACTCGCTGGCGAGTTGCTGTTCGAGCACGGGGTGCTTGCCTTCGATAATCTCCAGCACTCGTTCCTCAACCACGTTCGGCCGGCAATAGCGGCGCTCCTGCGCCAAGAGCGCCAGGCTGCTGAGCACGTCCAGCCGCGCCACGCTGCCGGCCAGTTCCTGGTACTGCGGCACGTGGGGCAAACTCGTCTGGCGAATCTGCTCGAACAATCGCTGCTCCAGCGCGATCGCCTTGTCGCGCGCGCCCAGCGCTTCGGTCTCAAACTCTTTCAACTCCGGCGTGATGTAGCGCTCCGCGCCTTTGAGCGTCTGCTTGCGAATCCATTCGGGCGGGGCCTTATCGCGCTGGGACTCGCTGAGTTCGATGTAGTAGCCGAAGACGCGGTTGTAGCCGACTTTGACTGACGGAATCTTCGATTCGCTCGACAGTTTCGCCTGGTAATTCGCCAGCCACTGCTGCCCGCCTTCGCCTATTGTTTTGAGTCGATCGAGTTCGGCGTCGTACCCCGGCGCGATCACGCCCCCTTCGCGCAAATGCGCCGCCGGCTCGGGGAGGATGGCGGCGGTGATGAACGCGCCTTGCTGGACGACAAACTCGCGCATCGACGCCAGTTCCGGCGCGATCGCGCTGGCGCCGGGGAGTTTTTCGATCTGGTCGATCAGGTTGGGCAGCCCGACGAGGCAGCGTCCCAGCGACGCCACGTCGCGCGGGCTGGCGCGGCCGACGGTGACGCGGGCGATGATGCGTTCGATGTCGCAGATGCCATCAAGCTTGTCGATAATCGACCGCAAATCCGCAGGCGATTCGAGCAGCGCCGCGATCGCGCTTTGGCGCGCGTGGATGTGTTCGATGTCGCACAGCGGAAATCGCGTCCATTGGCGCAGCAGGCGTGCGCCCATCGCGGTGCGGGTGCGGTCGATGGCGGCCAGCAGTGTGCCTTCGGTGCCGCCAGAGCGGACGGTGCGGTCGATCTCCAGCGCCCGGTACGTGGCAGGGTCGATCGAGAGATAGTCGTCGGCGACGTGCTTTCGCGGCGTGTGCAGGTGCGCGAGCTGGGTCTTCTGCGTTTCCTCCAGATACGACAGCAGCGCGGCGATGGCGTAGTTGGCGGGATCGTCTGGCGGGAAGCCGAAGCCTTCGGTCGATCGCGCGCCCCATTGCCGCTGGATGGTCTCCTTCGCGTGATGCGGCGTGAATTGCCAGCCGGGGCGAGTTGTGACCGACGTGATGCCGCGTGCCTTCACCGCCTGGCCGACCGGATGCGGCAGGCCCGAGGGCAGTTCCGGGATCAGCACTTCGGCGGGTCGGAGGCGACCCAGTTCGTCCATCACGCGCGATTCGGCGTCGCTCATCGCGACCAGATAGCCGGTCGACAAATCCACCCATGCGAGCGCGGTCTTGTACGAATCTCCCTTGGCAAGCCCGAACGCCACGGCGGCGAGGTAGTTATCCTGCCTGCCATCCAGCAGGGGGTCGTCAGTGAGGGTGCCGGGGGTCATCAGGCGGGTGACGTCGCGCTTGATCACGCCTTTGGCGCTGGCAGGGTCTTCGGTCTGCTCGCAGATCGCCACGCGATACCCGGCGGCGATCATCTTGCGTAAATACCCCTCGACCGCATGAAACGGCACGCCCGCCATCGGGATCGGGTCGGGGCTGTCCTTGCTACGCGTGGTGAGCGTCACGCCCATCACGCGGTGCGCCAGCTTCGCGTCCTCCCAGAACATCTCGTAGAAGTCGCCCATCCGGAAAAACAGCACGTAGTCCGGATACTGCTGCTTGAACTGGACGTACTGCTTCATCGCCGGCGTAAGCACGGCGTCGGGGTGGGGCATTTTCGCGGCGCTCTGAAGCAGATCAGACATCCGCGTGCGAGCCTACGAGGTGGAAGCGAACGGATCAAGCCGCGCCGCCCTGGGCGTTACTTCGCCTGGAGGGCGTTCTCCACGGCCTGATCGAGCAGCTTCGAGCCGGCTTCGCCGTTGTAACCGACCGCGACATAAGCGACTTTGCCGTCTTTGCCGATCACGACTTGGGTCGGAATGCCTTCAATGCCGTACGCTTTCAGCGAGGTGCTCTTCGCGTCCATGGGAACCGCGAACGTGTAGTTGTTCTTTTTCATGAACGCTTCGACCTTCGGCTGGGCTTCGCCGGCGTTCAGGCCCCAGATGAGCACGCCTTTTTCTGCCCAATCCTTGTTTTCCGACATCTTCTGAAGGTGCGGCAACGCCTTGATGCACGGCGGACACCAGGTCGCCCAGAAATCGATGACGACCACTTTGCCCTTCTGCTCCGACAACTTCACCGTCCCGCCTGCCAAGGTGGGAAGTTCAATGTCCGGCGCGTCCTTGCCGACCATCTGCTCAACGCCGGCCCGGCTCGCGCCCGCGAACGCCAGCATCGCCACCATCACGCCCGCAACTCCGAAAATCGTCATGAATCGCATTGTCGTCCTTTGGTTGGAAACCCAAACCTTGGAAAATACTCCACTGAACCACTACTCCACAGCAGGAGTCTACGCCGCATATCTTCATTCCGGATGGAAAAAAAGGCCAGCGGGAACGCAAGCTGATTGATTCTTGTTCCCCGGCGCGATACCCCTATCCTTTTGGGAGCAAGCGGACGATGAACATTCTTCTGATCGGTTCCGGCGGACGTGAGCACGCGATTGCCTGGAAGCTGAAACAATCGCCCAAAGTCACCCACCTGATCTGCGCTCCGGGAAACCCCGGCATCGCGCAGTACGCCGAATGCGTCAATATCGGCGTGACCGACTTCGACAAGATCGAAAAACTCGCCAAAGACCGCAGGGTCGATCTGGTGGTCATTGGCCCGGAAGATCCGCTGGCGCTTGGACTTACGGATCGGCTACAGAAGGCCGGATTCAAGGTCTTCGGTCCCAATAAGGCGGCGGCGCGGTTGGAGGGGGATAAGTGGTTTTCGAAGGAAATAATGCGCCAGCAGGCGGTTCCGACCGCCGAGGCGCGGTCGTTCACCGATCCGGAGGCGGCGGAGCAGTACGTGAAGGTGCGCGGGTGTCCCATCGTCGTGAAAGCGACCGGGCTGGCCAAAGGCAAAGGCGTCACCATCTGCTACCGCGAGGCCGACGCGATCCAGGCAATTGATCTTGCGATGCGCCAGCGCATCTTCGGCGACGCCGGGGCGCGGGTGGTGATCGAAGAGTTCATGACCGGGCCGGAATGCTCGATCCTGGCGTTTATTGATCGCCGCAGCATTTATTTGATGGAGACCAGCCAGGACCACAAAACCATCGACGAAGGCGACACCGGCCCGATGACCGGCGGGATGGGCGCGTACTCGCCCACCCCGGCTGTTACCGAATCGATGCTTAAGCAGATCGAACGCGAAGTCTTCGTGCCGATCCTCGACGGACTTTTGCGTGAGGATATCGAATACAAAGGCGTGCTCTACGCCGGCATGATGCTCACGCAAGGCGGCCCGCGCGTGGTCGAATTTAACTGCCGCTTCGGCGACCCGGAAATCCAGGCGCTGGTCATGCGTCTGAAGACCGATCTGCTCGACGTGATGCTGGCGGTGGTGGACGGCACGCTCGATGAGATCACGCTCGAATGGGACAAGCGCCCGGCGATGTGCGTGGTCGCGGCCTCGAAGGGCTATCCGGGCAAGAACCGCGTTGGCGATGTGATCACCGGCATAGACGAGGCCGACAAGATGCCCGACGTCAAAGTCTTCCATTCCGGCACCGCGACCCAGGGCAACGCCCTCGTCACCGCCGGCGGGCGGGTGCTGGCAGTGACGGCGATCGGGGATACGCTCCGCGACGCCCAGAAGAAGTGCTACGCCGCGATGGAAAAGATTAATTTCGACGGCATGCAGTTCCGCCGGGATATCGGGCATCGGGCGCTCAAGTAGCTCTCCGGCACCCGGCGTCTTGCGGGGTTCGCGTTGCGAACCGTCTGCAAATGGTTCGCACGGCGAACCCTACACATGAGCCTCATCACTCACCTTTCCGACCCCCGCGTTGCTCCCTTCGTCGATGTCACGAGCATCGACAATCGCGATTGCCAGACGCATTTCATCGCCGAAGGCGAGAACGTCACGCTGCGACTGCTGGCCAGTTCGTACCGATGCGAAAAGGTTCTTTGCGTTGACCGCAAGGCCGACCGCCTCCGGGCGCATTTGCAGGTGGGGACGGAGTTGCTCGTCGCACCGATCGAACTGATCCAGCAGATCGTCGGGTTCAAGTTTCATTCCGGCGTGATGGGTCTGGGCGTGCGCCCCGTAGGGGCGACGCCTGCGTCGCCCATTTTGTTCGCCTGCAAGGAAATGGGCGACGCAGGCGTCGCAGCTACGTATCTGATTCTGCCGGAGATCACCGACCCCGCTAACATGGGCGCGCTCTTCCGTGTCGCGGCGGGGTTCGGGGTGGGTGCGGTGATCCTGGGCGAGCGGTGTCGCGATCCGTTCAGCCGACAGACGGTGCGCACGTCGATGGGGACGATCTTCTCGCTCAACCTCGTGCAGTCGCGCGATATCCACGCCGATCTGCTGGAGTTGAAGCGGCGGGGCGTCACGCTGTTTGCAACGGTGCTGGACGCGGATGCCGAACGGCTGAATTCGGTGAAACCGCCCGCCCGCTCGGCGCTGCTTTTGGGCAATGAAGGGCCGGGGCTGGAGCGCTCGATTATCGCCATTTGCGACCGAAAAGTGACGATTCCGATGAAATTGAACACCGATTCGCTCAACGTGGTGGTGGCGGGGGGGATTTTCCTGAATCACTTTGCCGGCGCGGTTTGAGACTTCCTTTCGCTGCTCAGGCGTGTCTGACACTACAATGAAACCTTACCGGAGACCCCCCAGATGAACCGTGCAATGCTCGCAATCGGAATCCTCCTGCTCAGTTCCGCCTTCGTCACCGCTGCGGATGATTTGCCCACGCCGGAGCAGCTCAAGCAGTTGGAGACGGACAAGAACTGGGTCGAGTTGCTGAAGGGCACGACCAAGGCCCTTGCCCTGAAAGGCCCCGCCGCCGAGAAGTTCAACCGGGCGGAGTTGTGGATACAAAAAGCCGAGGCGCAGTTGCAGCAAAAGCAGTTCATCCCCGCGTCCGAGTCGTTCAAGAACGCCGCGGAAGAAAAAACCGTCACCCCTGAAATCGCCGACACCTGCACGGCGATGTCGGCGTTGGTGCGTAAGTCCGACGCGCGCGGCTACCGCGTTCCTCAGACGAAGGACAACCCGTCGCCCCCGGCGTTCGACATTTTCGACCCCGCCACCCGCACCGACGCGATGAAAGCGCTATTCGATTCCGAATACACCGACTTGAAGAAGGATCTCGACAAGGCCAAGACCAAACCCGCTTTGCCCGAGCTGATCAAGATCGCCAAACAGGCCAAGCCCTTGCCCACCCTCGAGCGCGCCGCGACCAAGACCGACGAGCAGTCGAAACAGCTCGTCGCCGACGTCGGCACGGAGGCGAGCGAAACGATCGGGAAATGGGTCGAGTCGTCCCGCACGCAAATCGACAAAATCCGGGAGAGTGCCAACCGGATGATCCGGGTCAAAGCTCGCGAGATTCCTGGCCAGACGGTCAGCGGGCATACGCTTCAAAAGGCCGGTCTCAGCGGACAGGACCGAAGTGACCTCCAGGGCATCATGAAAGAGTGCGAGAAGATCGCCGGGCTTTACAAGCAGTACATCGACGCCGTGGGCGAGGCCCGGGACGCGATGGTGGACGTGCCGAAGCGTGTCGAGAACGTCTTCGAGGAAGCCAAGAACGTCCTCAACGCTAACTACACCGGCATCTACAAGAAGTGATGCACGACTGGAGCACCCGTCCTCAATTTCTTGAGCCCGAGCAGATGGACGCTGCCGGCGTCCCGCGTGACCGGCTCGCGGAGGCGCTGCGGTTCATCCGCCGGGTCAATTTTCTGTTCGGGTACACGCGCGCGACGATCGGGCATCTCGACCGTCTCACCCGCGACTGGACGCCCGCGCGACCGCTGCACGTTCTGGATGTCGCGACCGGCTCTGCGGATGTGCCCCAGGCCGTCGCGAAGTGGGCTAAGCGGCGGCGGATCGAGGTGCGCTGCGTGGGGCTGGACCTGCATCAGGTTACGCTCGACTACGCCCGCCAAGCCACCGACGGCCACGTGCCGCTGGTGCGGGCAGACGCACTCCGACTGCCTTTCGACGATGGCGCGTTCGATATCGTGATGACGTCGATGTTCACCCATCACCTGCCCGATGCGTTGATCGTCGAAATCCTGCGTGAGATGGATCGCGTGGCGTCACGCGGGATCATTGTCGCGGACCTGGCGCGCAGCCGTCGGGCGTACGGCTGGATCACGCTCTTCACCCTGCTGGCCGATCCGATGGTGAGCCACGACGCGCGATTGAGCGTTCGCCAGGCGCTGAACTCGATCGAGATGGAATCGCTCGCTCGCCAGGCCGGAATCACGTACGCGGCGGCTCGGGACCACTTCGGCCACCGCTTCGTGCTCAGCGGCCGGAAAACGCCCGGCGGTACTGCGTCGGCGACTGCGTCGTCCGGTTCTTGAACGACCACGAAAAGAAGAGCACCTCGGCGTACCAGGCCATTGCATCAACCTGACCCACGACCGAACTCCAGTGGATTGGGTAAACCGGGCGGTCTTCTGCTATTATCCCGAGCATGAAAGTCCTGATGCTCGGCATGTGCGCGCTGGTATTGCTGACCGGCTGCGCGGTTCAGAAGACGGTAACGATCACGACACGTCCGCCGGATGCGCTGGTGAAGGTCAACGGCGCTGAACGCGGGCGCGGGACGGTCGTCGAGAAGTTCACGTTCAAAAACCCCGGCGACGTCTTTTACGTCACGGCGTCGCGCAAGGGTTTTCAGGACCGCACGGTCACGGTCACGCGTGAGAACGCGCTGGAGACGTTGTCGCTGGAGATGAAACCGCAGGTGCGCCGGGTGAGCATCACGACTTCGCCCGTGCCGGCGATCATCAGCGTTCGCGGCCCGGACGGGATGACCCGCCCGCTGACCGCCGAGCCCGCGTCCGCCGTAAGCGCGGATGTCGAGTTCACGGTCGATGCCCAGGACAACTGGATCACCCACACCATCGTCGCCGAGCGCAAGGGCTTTCTGAAGGCCGAGCAGGTCGTCTCATGGACCGACAACACGCCGATCTACAACCTGCGTCTCGAATCGATGCGCAAGGACTTGAAGATCACCACCAACCCCGCCGGCGCGACGATCTTTATCGACGGGGTCGAGGTCGGCACGTCGCCTTTGCACGAAAAGCAGCGGCCGTTCGAGTTTGATGTCGCAAGCAACAACTGGGTCGATAAAACGGTCAAGGTCGTCAAGGCGGGGTTCGATCCGATCGAACGCAAGATCAGTTGGGACAACGCGCAGGTCGATTATCCGATCGACCTCATCCCGAAGCAGAAGACGGTTGCCATCACGACCGAACCCGCGGGTGCCGCAGTGGCGATCGCAGGTGTGGAGGTGCGCCCGAACGCCGACGGCGCCACGGCCGAGCTGGTGTTTGCTCCGATCAACGATCGCGGCGAACTTCGCACGTACAAAGTGAAGGTGACCAAGTCCACGCCCGAAGCCCAGTATTATCCCGGCGAGTTCAGTATCGGGTGGGAGGACGGCAAGCCCGAATATTCGATCAAGCTGCGAGAAATTCTCAGCCAGTCGACCGACGTGACCACCGTGCAGATGGTTCGCGAAAAGAACGACTGGAAACTGACCGCAGGCTTGCTCAAGACGATCAGCATGAAGTTCGTCCACGAGCCCGAAGGGGATCAGCCGCAGCAGATCGTGAAACTGAATAAGGGCGAGACGGTCGGCTCGCTGTCGGTATCGCCCGACGGCCTGCACATTGTCTACAGCCTGATCGGCGAGGCCGGCGACGAGCCGACCAGCCAGATGTTCCGCACCCGCACCGACGGTGCCGGCGGCGCTACCGCGCTGTCGGACGGTCGATCGATCGACCTCACCCCCGCGTATACCGCAGCGGGCGACCGGATCGTTTTTTCCTCCAACAGCGCGGGCAAGAAGATGAGCATCTGGTCCATCGCCGCTGATGGCGCAGGCGGCATGACCCGCTACACCACCGGCGAAACCAACGACCTCTGGCCGAGCGTCGATGCCGAAGCCAAGCCGCGCCTGTTTTACCAGGCGCACATTGATACGCGGTCCGACCCGCGCTTGTACATGACGCAGATCGGCACGAGCCTCCAGACCGATCTCACCCGCCTTGGCGGATTGATGCCGCGCGTCAGCCCCAAAGGCGATTCAGTCGTCTACGTCCAGCCGAACGAACGCACCGGCAAGCGCGACATCTACCGCGTGAGCGACAAAGGCGGCACCGCCGAGAACCTGACCAACGACGGTTCGGACAACACCGACGCCAACTGGAACTTCTCCGGCAGCCAGATCGTATTCTCTTCCGATCGCGGCAAGGATTCTGAGGACAGCCGCAATAATTTCGACATCTGGGTGCTCGACGTGGGCACGACGCGACAGGCAAAACAGATCACCCAGAACGGCAGCGTCGACGACATGCCCGCCTTCGACCCGTCCGGCAAATTCGTCTACTTCCGCAGCAACCGCGGCGGGGTATGGGGCATCTGGCGCGTGGCGGTAAAATAGCGCCCCCCACGCCGGTGCTGCGTAGCGGCAGGGACGCAGTCCCGCCCGAGGGGAACACTTTGAACTCGACGAAAAAAAATTGCTCGGCGCTGCGCGTTTGTCGTGACAAATGCGCAGCGCCGGGGTCTATATGGAGCCCACGTGCGAGAGTGCGCCGGGCCGTGCTCGTTGGCATGTGAAGAGGCAGGGATGAGATGCGCAGACCGGATTTCCGGCGGGTTTGGCGGGGAATGTGAAAAATGTAGCGCACTCAAAAGTGCGCCGACGCGCTGTGGGTCGATGGCCTGCTCGTAAGCGATGGCCGGTCGGGGGGTTATGTCGCCGTCGCGGGTGGGCGTGTGATGTAGCGCGAATGTAGCGCGCTACATTCGGATTACTGAGGCAGGAACCGGACGACCTTAAACTCCATCCCGTTGGCGGCGAGGATCGTGGTGACCAGCAGCCAGATGCCCATCGACAGGGCTTCGCCGAAGATCAGGCCGATGAAGACGGGCTTCATGTTGTTGAACAGCGTCGCGCCGCCGAAGCGGAGGATCAGGGTTTTTGCGAGCCAGCCGAGGAACAGGCTGAACGCCGCGCTGGTGATGTAGAAGTACGTGCAGAGCAGATATCCAACCGGTAGCAGCGGCCAACTGGCGAAACGCCAAGTCAGCAGTTGCAGCACGACCGTGACGCCAATGCCGATGCCCATGTGCGTCCACGAGCTGTGCGATTTGCTGGCGAACGATCCGCCTTCCACGCGGATCGGAAAATCGACCAGCCACTGCCTCGGCCAGTGCTGCGTGCCGTAGACGTTCAGCACGCCCAGTTGCGAGTCGTCCATCGGGACGGCGTACGAGTAGTAGCACCAGAGCGACGCGATCGTACACGCGATGAACGTGACCGCGAGCGTCGCGAACAGAAGTGGAACGGTGCGGCGTTTGTCGCGATCGGAGGCGTTGGTTTCGCTGACCGTCTGGAGACCGTGGAGTGCAAACGTGAGCGTACTTTCTCGGGCGGCCTGCATGAAATTGTAGTGGCCGAGCCCGTAGATGTACGCGTCCTTCGGCGTGATGGTGGTGGCGGGGAAGTTGGTGAGGATCTGGTCAAAATTGACGGGCATCCGCACGTAGGCCAGCCCCGTTTCGGCCACCAGCCTGGCGGTGATCAGATGCGCCATCAGGATCATCAGCACGATCGAACAGGCCAGCCACCAGACGCACCCGAGGACGATGAACCAGACGACCATCCCGACGATCGACAGCAACAACAGGATGCTGGCAGGGCGGTAGTGAAGGAAGGCGCCTTGGGCATCGCTCTCGTGCTGGCGTCCGACGACGGCGCGGGCGATCACCAGCCAGTGGTGCCTGCCGATCCAAAGCAGCCCGCCGAGGAAGGCGAAGGACGCGCCGAGTTGCTGGTCCGCCATCGCGGGATCGCCGAGCGTGGTGGTGTCGCCCATCTGGGTGAACGGCCAGCGGATCAGCGCGATCAGCAGGGCGCCGCCCCAGATGCTGAAGCTCACCCGGGTCGGTGTGAAGTACGAAAGGCCCAGGAGCGTGAAGTAAATCGTCCCGCCTTTGAGCCACCACGCCAGCCCGTTCCACGGCGGATCGGTCAGCATTGCGCGAAGATCGTAGGAGGACGGGATTTCGGGAACGCCGGTCGGAAAATACGCCTTGAGCACCTGGCTGCTCTGGACCACGATCACGACGCCCGCCGCGATCCAGAAGCTCTTGCTGGAGAATATCTCGTTGAACGCCTTCCCCGGTTTCGGCGGGGCGATCAGCATGCTTTGCAGTTGTGCGATCGGAAACGCAAGTCGTTCGTTGACTGCCCACTGGAATCGGACAAGGCACGCCATGCAGATCAGCGCGGTCATGAAACAGGCGCTGAACGCGCCCCAGCCGATCAGCGGGGTGATCCAGACGCCCCATGGGATGGATTCGCCTTCCGGGACGCGGGAGTAGAAATTCACGACCGACGACGCCGAGCCGCGGGCGGCCAGATCGTCGGTGGCGAACATCCACGCGGGGAAATTCATGCGCGTGAAAAGTTCAGCAAAGTTCGGCTCCTGGCCGGCGTAGTAGAGCGGGGAAACCATCGTCGGCAAAATCTGCCGCATCAGCCCCTGAGAGGGAATGGAGCAACTCACCAGCGCCATGCAGATGATGATCGCGAGTTCCCCGGACGACAGCGCCGCGCGAGGCGCGAACTTGTGCAGCGGCCCGTTGACCAGCAGCACCAACGCCAGCATCGCCAGCGCGACGATCGGCGGAAAATAGCTGCCAATAAGAAAGCTGTTGTTGACGACGTAGTCGTTGAAAGGAGTGAGGCAGACAATCACGATCGAAATCAGCAGACCCAGCGTGATACTTCGAAACGTGATTGCTCGCTGTGAGGGAGCATCAAGCTGCTCCGAATTAGGTCCGCCTGCCATGGGTGTAGATTCGGCTTCGCCGCGATGCTGTCAAGTCGGCAGGCAGATGGCCGCACTCTACTTTTCGCCAGAATACTCGGAAGGTAAACATGCGATTTTCCAAGCGGTAGATCGCCCGGCTTTCGAGGGTTTTGACGCGCGGCGCGGTTTCCCATACATTTCCGGGCTCGATTTTTCCGGAGAAACCGATGGCAGATTTGAAGATGATCTACGGCAATGACGCACCGATCGCACCTCTGTCGGGAAAGACAGTGGCTATTCTTGGCTACGGCTCGCAAGGCCACGCCCATGCACAGAACCTGCGTGACTCGGGCGTAAAAGTTATCGTCGCCAACCGCAAGGACTCGGCCAACGGACGCCTCGCGATCGAACACGGGTTCACCCCGATGTCGGTCGAAGACGCCGTCAAGGCGGCGGACCTCGTCATCGTCACGCTGCCCGACGAAGTGCAGCCGGAAGTCTACGCCAAGTCGATCGCGCCGCACCTGACCAAAGGCAAGACCCTCGGCGTGTCGCACGGGTTTAACGTCCACTTCAAGACGATCGTTCCCCCGAAGGATGTGGACGTGATCCTGGTGGCCCCCAAGGGCCCGGGACATCTGGTCCGCAGCGAGTTTGTCAAAGGCGGCGGCGTGCCGTGCCTGGCGAGCGTGCATCAGGATGCGACCGGCAACGCCCGCGCGATCGCGCTGGCCTGGGCCAACGGGGTCGGCGGGGCGCGCTGCGGCATCATCGAAACCACCTTCAAGGACGAATGCGAAACCGACCTCTTCGGCGAGCAAGTCGTCCTCTGCGGCGGGCTGAGCGCGCTGATCAAGGCCGGCTTTGAGACGCTCACCGAAGCCGGTTATCCGCCGGAGATGGCGTACTTCGAGTGCGTCCACGAAGTGAAGCTGATCGTCGATCTCATCTACGCCGGCGGCCTGGACTACATGCGTTACAGCATCTCCAACACCGCCGAGTGGGGCGATCTGATCACCGGCCCGCGCATCATCACCGACCAGACCAAGGCCGAGATGAAGAAGGTGCTGACCGAAATCCAAGATGGCACCTTCGCCAAAAACTGGCGTGCGGAATACGAAGGCGGCATGAAGAATTTCAAGCGCCTGTACGAAGCCGACAACAACCACCCCGTCGAAGTCACCGGCCGTCGTCTTCGCGAGATGATGACCTGGCTGGGCGCGAAAGAGCCGCCGAAGGCTTGATCTTCATGCGATGAGTTTCTGGACGAACGTCTCACTTGTGCGCCCCGGTCCGCCTCCTCGGCTGAGCGTGGGCGCACTTTTGCACTTCGTTGAACGCATCGCCAAGACGGGAGTTGTGAGCGATCCTGCAATCCGCACATTCCAGGTCAAATGTGGAAGGCGCATTGACGCGGACCATCGCGACACCTCGAACGAGACCGAGGTCATGCCGGGAATGTTTCAGATCGGCGAGTACGACTGGGACATCAAACTGAAGGGATCGTCGGAGGTGCAGGCTATGCGCAGCCAACTACTCACGGACACGCAGTTGGTGTATCGCGCATACGTCGGTTTCGACTTCGGGTCGCTCGATCAATCCATCAGCGAATTGTTGCGTACGAACCACGAAGATGGCACACCCAACCTCGTTCTGGGGGATGTGGCGGTGCAAGTGGATGTTCTGACGGCATCAAGTTTGGACACCATGCCAGTCCATGTCGGCTGGATCGGTGTGGGGTTCGGCGGGCAAGGGTATTTGCATCCGTGGCGTCCGGCAGACGTCCTATCCCGCGTCGCCAAGTTGCCGCCATTGCGGGCGGTCGAGGCGTGTTGCCGAGATGCATTCCCCGTTCCAACACCGTCGATGGGACGCCGGATAAAGGATCTGTGGTATCGACGATACCGCCGAAAGGCGATCGAAATACTTGGTGATTACTGGCCTTACTCCGATTCGATTCCATCCGACTGGGCGTGGGCGATTGGTGAATCGTAGGCGACGAATAGCGTCTCACGCCTGTATGAGCGGTAGCGGCGGCGGAAACTCGACGCGGTCATAGACTTCGCGAAGCGGGATCTCGATCTTCAGCATCGCGAGTTTGAGTGCGCCGTCGATGCCCGTGGCGAAGTCCAGTTCCCAGCGGTCGTCGGAAGTTCGGCTGAGGATCTCGACCCGCAGGCGGTCCTGGTCGATCAGCACGTGTGCTTCGAGCGACGGCAATTTGAGATAGTGGTCACGCTTCTCGGTGCGGTCGTAGCGTTCGGTGCTGGGGGAAATCACCTCGA
>JBBQQZ010000021.1:0-18979 GCA_038215325.1 Tepidisphaerales bacterium
GCTCTTTCGCGTTTTTGGAGTGAATTTTGGCTGCAACGGTTGTTATTCCCGCCCGCTACGGTTCGACGCGATTCGCGGCGAAGATTCTGGCGTCCAAGACGGGTCGTCCGCTGGTCCAGCACGTGGTGGACCAGGTGCGCCTGTGCATGCGCGTGCGGGAAGTAATTGTGGCGACCGACGATCAGCGGATCGTCGATGCGCTCGAACCGTTCAAAACCACCTGCGTCATGACGTCGCCGACCCACCAGAGTGGAACGGACCGGATTGCCGAGGTCGCCAGGTCGCAGACGAATGACATCATCGTCAACGTCCAGGGCGACGAACCTGAGATCGAGCCGGAAATCGTCGATGCACTGATCGAACGGCTCGAAACGCACGATGACGACATGGCGACGGCGTGTACGTCGTTCAAGTCGATGCAAGACGTGCGAAATCCGAACATGGTCAAGGTCGTCTGCTCCCCCAAGGGGCAGGCGATTTACTTTTCCAGATCGGTGATCCCGTTCGATCGCGATGGGGTCATCACCGACCCATCGCGATACAAACTGCACCTGGGCATTTATGCCTATCGGCGAAGTTTTCTGCTTCAGTTCGCGTCGTGGAAACCGACGCCGCTGGAATTGACCGAGAAACTGGAACAGCTTCGGGCACTGGAACACGGAAGAACGATTTTCGTGCTCCCCGTCGAACGTGCGACCCACGGCATCGACACGCCGGAGCAGTATGAGGAATTCGTGAAACGGAGGGGCAAGTAATCAGGGGCATGGGGCAAGTGAAGACCGCATTCTTACTTGCCCCATGCCCCTTGCCCCTCATTACTGAGTATTGATTATGTCCACACAAGATATGCTTGGCCGTCTCGGGACTACGCAGGATGAGTCGGAGTTTTATACGCCGATGCCGTCCGGGTACCGCCGCGGGCATCACAAGTATGTGATCGTCGTCGGGACCGTGATGAGCGGGCTGGGCAAGGGGATTTTCTCCTCGTCGCTCGCCAAGCTATTGCAGGACAAGGGTTTGCGTGTTTCGCCGATCAAGATGGAAGGCTACCTGAACGTCGATTCAGGCACGCTCAACCCGTTTCGTCACGGCGAAGTATTTGTGCTGGATGACGGGATGGAAACCGACATGGACCTGGGCACCTACGAGCGTATGCTCGACCAGGACCTCGGGGCCGCCAATTTCACGACCAATGGGCAGATTCTGTCCAACGTACTGAAAAAAGAGCGCGAAGGCGGCTACCTGGGTCGCGACGTGCAGGTCATTCCGCACGTGGTGGGTGAAATCAAGCTGAAATTGCGGGAACTGGCGGTTAAATCCCAGGCGGACGTCGTCTTCGTCGAGGTCGGGGGAACGGTCGGGGACTACGAAAACTCGTTCTACCTCGAAGCCTGCCGCCAAATCGCCTACGAAGAAGGCGAAAACGCCGTCATGTTCGTCGCGCTCACCTACGTGCTCGAACCGGGGACACTCGGCGAGCAGAAATCCAAGGCCGCGCAGCTCGGTATCAAGCGGTTGATGGAAGTCGGTGTGCAGCCGCATGTTATCGCGTGTCGCGCCACCAACCCGGTCAACGAAAAGGTCCGCCAGAAGATCTCGATGTACGCGAACGTGCCCATGCGCCGCGTCTTCTCAATGCATGACCAGACCAGCATTTACCTCGTGCCCGATTCGCTGCGCGTGGCAGGCATCGATCGCGAAGTGCTAACGCTGCTGGATCTGCATGATCGCGTCGATCAAGCCAAGGAAGATCGCGAGCGCGCCCGCTGGAACTGGTTCGTCGAGCGCATCCAGCCGCCGAAGAATTCGGTCAATATCGCGATCACGGGCAAGTACGTCGCCACCCGCGACGCCTACGCCAGCATCCTGAAAGCCTGCGAGCATTGTTCGGTTCACCTGGGCGTGAACATCAACATCCAATGGATCGATACGACGCAAATCGACCGATCGAATGTATCAAAGCGACTGGCAGGCATTCACGGCATTATCGTGCCCGGCGGGTTTGGTTCGCGCGGGACCGAGGGCAAGATCGAGTGCATCAAATACGCCCGCGAAAACGCGTTGCCGTACCTGGGCATCTGCCTGGGCTTCCAGATGGCGGTGATTGAGTTCGCGCGCAATGTTTGCGGCATGACGCAGGCGAATTCGACCGAATTCGAGCCCAACTGCCCGGCTGCGGTGATCGATATCCTCCCCGAGCAGAAAAAGATCGAAGGCCTAGGCGGGAACATGCGGTTGGGCGGCAAGGACGTCGAGCTGAAACCCGGTTCAAAGGTCAGCCGCCTCTACAACGAAGCCGCCTCCATCCGCCTGCGGTTCCGGCATCGATACGAAGTCGATCCGAAGTTCATCCCGCAGCTCGAGGAAAAAGGCCTGATTTTCAGCGGTAAGCATCCCGCCCAGCCGATCATGCAGATGCTGGAACTGCCGAGCGAGATGCACCCGTTTTTCGTCGGAACGCAGGCGCACCCGGAGATGACCAGCCGTCCGCTGCACCCCAGCCCGATGTTCATGGGCCTCAGCCGCGCCGCGATCGAATTCGCGGCCAAGCAGACCAAGGCGACCGTTTCGGTGTAGGCCGCCGCTTGGGGCGACGCAGGCGTCGCCCCCGCAACGGAAAAACGTGCCCTTTTTTCTGACATCCAACGTCCGAAATACAATTTCGTTGACGGCGTAAGATTCCGTGTGGTACATTCTTTATGTTCTCACGTCGCTTCAGATTCACATCAAGAAGCGTTCGGTTCGGTTGAGTTGGTAAGAGCGTCCGCAACACGTCGTCGGCGCCCTGATATGCACCGTGGTTTGAATATTTGACATCTGGGCGTGCCTTGCGAAGGTCATGGTCTATGCGCGTTTTGTCGCCGGCCAAGATCAATCTGCATTTGCGCGTCGGTCCGAAACAATTGGACGGTTTCCATCCGCTTGTGACTTGGATGGTGACCGTCGGGCTCTTTGACACGTTGGATTTCTCGCTGGACACGGCGGGTCGAGTTGGCTTGAGCTGCTCGGACCCTTCGTTGCCCGTGGACGACCGGAACCTGGTCGTTCGAGCGGCCCGATTATTACAGGCCGAAGCGGCGCGCACCTCGGGAGGGGAGTCGTCGATTTCGGGTCCTGTTGCGGGCGAGCCTGGCGTGCGGATCGAGCTTCTCAAGGTCATCCCGACCGGGGGTGGCCTTGGAGGTGGAAGCTCGAATGCCGCCGTCACGCTGATCGCTTTGAACGAACTCTGGGGTCTGAATCTTCCAAGGCAACGGTTGTCCGAACTCGCGGCCGGGATCGGTAGCGACGTGCCCTTCTTTTTAGGAGGGCCCAGCGGCATCTGCCCCAGTACGATTTGCAGCAGTGCAATTTGTACCGGGCGGGGCGAGGTCGTCTCACGGGTCGATTCGCCGAGCGCTACGTGGGTGGTGCTGATGCTGCCGGACATGTCGATGCCCACCCCGGCGGTGTACCGGCAGTTCGATCAGATGCCTTTTTCCCCTGGCTGGAACGAAGCGATAGGCTGGTCACAACAGTGCCCCCCGGCGGAGGAACTGTTGCGATTGCTCCGGAACGATCTGGAGCCCCCCGCTTTTGCGATCAGTCCGGAACTCGGCCGTCTGAGAAAAACCGCCGAAACGCTCGTCTCTCGACCCGTCCGTATGTCCGGCAGCGGCTCCTCGCTTTTCACGCTCTTCAGCGATCATGAAGTAGCAGAAAAGGCCGCGTTTCTAATCCACAGTCAACTTGCTCTGCGTACGATGACGGTACCGATCGCGGTGATCTCGAATCTTCAGAAGTAAGCGGCCGACTTCAGATCAATCCGGCCGTGAAAAATGGAAAGGCTTCGCATGAGCCGGCAATCGCGTCGGAACGTGCGAAACCCACTGTCGGATCCCGGTGAGGGGGAACACATCTCACTCGGGCTCGGACAACGGAGTGTCATATGCGGCTGTCAGAAGTGAAAATCCATCTGTGCCCGCCGGCCTCGGGTCGGCTGAAGGCGTTCTGCTCGCTCACGCTCGATAACGCGCTGGTTATCCGCGATGTGAAAATCATCGACGGCGACAACGGGCTCTTCATCGCCATGCCCAGTCGCAAGCTCTGCGACCACTGCACCAAGTGCCACGAGAAAAACCACCTCCGCGCCCGCTTCTGCAACAACTGCGGCACGCGGCTGAACGAAAACCGCCACCTCCGCTACCGCCTCGGGCCCGATCGCCTGAAGCTGCACTCGGACATCGCCCACCCGATCAACGCCCACGCGCGCGCCCAGATCGAGCGCGAGGTGTTCGACGCGTTCGATCGCGAAATCCAGCGCAGCCACCAGCCCGGCTACGTCCCGACGCCCATGGACATCGACGTCCCGGAACTGGCGCTGATGATGAAAACCGGCGCGGCGTAAGCGGCACGGTCGCCACCCTCGTGATCGGCCGGTTGTAGCATCTTGTAGCCTACGGCCGTCCATATGATCGGCCCGGAACGCTTCTTCACTTGCCAATGATCTCCATCGCCTCGCGACGGCGCGCGGCGCTTCCATATAGACCGCAGCGCTGCGTGTTTGTCATGACAAACGCGCAGCGCGCGACCCTTTTTTACTTTTTCTGTGAGTTTTGGCTGGCCCCGAACGATTTGTCGCGTCCCGAGGTCAGTAGCCGCGGTACCACGAAGCCGGCACGTCCGCGCCGTCGGATTCGGGGATGCCTTCGACATGCCCGTCCGCCCAGAGCACGTTGGACGATTTGTTGTGCCTGTAATACTCGCGGATCGCAGCGGCGTTGGCGGTTGTTTGCCAAGGCGCGCGGTAACCCATCAGGTTGGAAGGTCCGCCGAACGACGACAACGCGAGAACTGCCTCAGAAACAACCGCCGGATTGGAGGAGGTGATGGCCCTGACAATTGGGTTGTAGGAGTCATGGGCGAGGATCGTCTGGCCAGGGATCGTCGAGAGCTTTCGCCATTTGCCGTTCGATGCCAAGTCGAAATCCACTCGGCTCTGCCCGGTGGCAAACGCGTTCACGCCATAGCTGGCAGGCCATCGATCCCGCCCCATGTCGCTGGCAACAATGCGCTGAGATGGACACAGAAAGATGCTACGCGCTGCATCGATCAGCGCGTTTTCGCTGCGACTCGCATACGTTCCGTCCAGTACAGCTGCGGACGCCAGGTAACGGAGATACGGGCTGCCCCAGTATCCGGCCGGCAACTGATAGACGCCCGCAACATTGGCGGGAATCATGGAAGGATAGATCGTGTGGTTGGGGGGGGTATTCGTCAGCCATTCCACCGCCTGTGAACTAAAACCCGGCTTATGCAGCGCGTCTCGATTGTCCCGGGCATAAAGGAACATCGCGTTGCCGATTTGCTTGAGCCGGCTAGCGCATTGCACGCGCTGCGCCGCTTTTCTCGCACCAGACAACGCGGGCAGCAGCAACGCGATCAGGATCGCGATCACCCCGATGACCACGAGAAGCTCAACCAGCGTAAATGCTCGATTCCGCACGAAGGCCTCGACCACCGATAGAACAACCCCTGGATGCCATCTACTACACCCGGTTTAGGTGTGGCGAAAGCACGCTTGTGGACACTATAATCAACTCGTCCTCATTCTGGGAGACTAAATATGGCAATGCATTGGTATATCGTCGTATCCGTTCCGACCGGCTGTACGGAATATACGGTGGATGACGAAGTGGAGCGCGATGTCGCAGAGCCCCCGCCTGCCGAGGTGATAGAGGCGAGCGGGCCTTGCGCCGGGGCCGTGTTCCAACTTATTGAGTCGAAGCGGGCTGCGTCGTAACGGTAGCGGGTTCTGCGACAATCCACCGTGGCGAGGGCGGGGGAATGGGCAACTTGGTCACCGGATCACTCATGCCCAAATAAGCCTGGTGGCCCCGAAGGGGCTGCTGGAGCAGTTCGGCGAGCTTACGATCCAGCGGCCTATCGGTGGCAAGCAGCACCGCGATCGTTTCCTGTCGAACCGGATCATCCCGATCCGTTACCGCAGCAATCCCGGCTACCGCATAGTATCGCTTGTCGTTGACGAGTGGGTATTGCCTCAGGAACCCCGGAATCTCCCCCGGCGACTCCCGGATCATCCGGAGCATTGGGAGAGTCAACGGGTTGGACATCGCGAAATACATCGACGCATAGCGACGAAATCGCACGATGGTGACACGCGGGAG
This sequence comes from Tepidisphaerales bacterium, assembly GCA_038215325.1. Classification (GTDB taxonomy): domain Bacteria; phylum Planctomycetota; class Phycisphaerae; order Tepidisphaerales; family Tepidisphaeraceae; genus BPJO01. The sequence continues at coordinate 6,168 of JBBQQZ010000021.1, forward strand.
TTCGCTTACTTCCTCAAATCGCTTGTGCGTGACAATGTAGGAAATGCAAGCGTTCGTATCGACCATACACCCTTGCTGAGCGGCCAACACCAGCGCGGCGCGAACCCACCGAAGCCGCTCGTCGCCGGCAGGGAAGCTCAGCGCGTGGTTGAATATCGTCCTGCCCAAAGACGATATAAATAGTTCGCCCGGTCTGTTCAGCTCAGGATCATCGTACGAGCGTCCCGCCTCCAGGCGCAGGGCGTGCAAACGAACGCGCATCACCTGATCCGGAAGCGCCCCGCGCGACGCGACCCCCACCAGCGGCGCCAGATCGTCGATCGCCCAGTCAGATATCTTGGACACGGGGCTTGGCGTTCCGCGGCGGCCCGAAACGCTCAACTGCTTCAACGCTGGCCAAAGCGATGGGTTGTCGGCCAGCAGACCCCACTCCTCCAACACCAGATGGGAGAGTCCGGACCCGGCGAACCGCTCCTGCTGGCGATAATCTTCCGCGACACTCGACAACGGCGCGAATGCGATCAGCAGCAGCATCACCACCCCCGCCACCGCGCCCGCGAACCGGCCGTAGCCCTGGCGGGCAGGCTGGTACTTCAGTTGCACCAGCCGCTTCACGCGCTGCGGCACCGACGTGTCTGACATCGCCAGCGCGGTGGCGGGTGCCTCTTCATGCCCCTTCGCATCGTCCGGCCTCCACTGCGCGACGAAAAGAAGCGTCGCGCCGTACGTCTTGGCGCTGCCGACCGCGGCGATCGCCAGGTCGTCGCAGCAGGCTTCGCGCAGGATCCGGATCCGCCGCGAGATCAGCCAGACGCACGGGTGGAAAAACAGCGCCGCCTCGACGCTGATCTGCATGACGTTGATCAGGAAATCACGCCGGCGGATGTGCGCCAGTTCATGTGCGAGAATGCATTCGAGCTGGTACGGCGCCAGTTGCAGCAGCAGGCCCGCAGGCATGAGGATGACCGGCTTCCACCAGCCCGTGGTACACGGCCCGCCGACGTCTTGCGTCGATAGGACGGGGATGACGCGCCCGGGCACGATCGACTGGATCTTGACGAACAGGGGGTCGGCGAGATCGACGTTCGCCTTCGACGCCCGCCGAACCAACCAGCGAAGCGAGAGTGTCCCGACCGTCGGCTGCGCCAGGCGGATGAGCATGCCGAGAATCCAAACGACGCCCGCCCAGGAGAGCGCCGGTTCGATGGCCATCGCAAACTGGCGCACGGACGAGCGGTCAACGACATTGCCGTAGGCAAACCAGTGCGGTGCCCGCCACCGATCGCGCTGTTCGGTATCGACCGGATCAAGCCCCACGTGGCGCGCGAACTCTCGGATCGTTCCCCCGACCGGCCAATCCCGGTCCAACGCGTGGGGGAGGTAGATCAGGAATCCGGACACCATGACGACAACGCCCAGCATCGCGCACGCGGCGCAGTAGCGGACGTGGTCGCTGAATCGTCGGAGGAGGAACTGAGTCAGCAGGTGAAGCAGATAGATGAGCGCAACGACCCACAGCAGGTGGATCATGGTCCACCCGGCGACGCTTCCGAAGGATCCGGAGGCCGAGAACATGCGCGTCCCAACACCTTGAACGTCGCAACACGAACGCAGTACCCCGAGCACTGCGTTCGTGTTACGACCGTAGCAGAATATCGCGCCGCGATGGACTTAGTCCAGATGTTCGAGCAGCTTTTCGACTTGCGCCGTTTTATCCTTGGACATCGGCTTCTTCGACAGCAGATGCATGACCAGGCTGCGCGCCGAGCCGTTGAAGGCGCGGTTGGCGATTTCCTTCAGCAGCGAATCCTTCGCCGCGTCGGCATCGATCCCGGCTTCGTACCGGAAAGGTCGGTTCTGGTCGACCAGCTTGAGAAGGCTTTTGCCCTCCATGAGCTGCATCATCGACGCAACGGTCGTGAGCGCGACGGGACGGTTCTTGCGAAGCGTCTCGTGTACCGCCTTGACCGGTGCCGGGCCTTTCGCCCAGATGACACGCATGATTTCCATTTCGCCAGGGGTCGGGGTGGTTGATCGTGGTCTTGCCATATTCGCGCTCACTCTACCTGATAAGGTGTACGATTCCAAAAACTCACGCGTTCGCGCGTGCTTCCATGTCATTTTGCATCATAACGTAATTCTCCGTTGCGTACATCAATTTTTTCGTTATGTTATCTCGCTGCGGTCCTGGGTTGTGAGGGGGAACGATTGTGGAGCGCTATTTTCATGCGCCACACGAAATTTTCGTTCTTTGCGCTTGGTTTTTCAAATCGACCCGGTATAGTAACGGACGTCGCGGGTATCCCCGGTGAAGTCCCCCCCTCTTCACCACCCCGCGACATTTTTTTGCGCCTGCTGAACCACAATCGTGGGTTTGCGATTTGCCCGAAATCTGGCATGTTACGCTTGAATCACACCGACTCCTGTGGAATCGGATCCGGTCCCGCAGGGACCGGCGTGCGGTAAATTGCCCTCTCCTACGCCTATCCATGACCCACATTTTTTCACGAATTATCGTCCTGGGCGTCAGCTTGGTCCTGCTTTCCGGGTGCGCTTCGGGAACCAAAAACACATCGACGCAAGCCGATCCGTACCCTTCTGCCACACCCCAACGGGTTGTGGATGTCACCGAACGCGTCTTTCCGACCGTCGTGCGGCTGGACGTCGCGCAGGAGGTCTATAACGAAGGCAAGCGAACGCTGAACCGGGGCATCGGGTCGGGCGTGATTATCGATGCCGAAGGGCATGTGCTGACCAACTTCCACGTCGCCGGTCGGGCGGCGGAAATCTATGTCACGCTCTGGAACAAGGAACGCATCCCCGCCAGACTCATCGGCGACGACCACTGGACCGACCTCGCGGTCGTCCAACTCGATATGGCCGAGGTGAAGAAACGCAATATCACCTTCGCCCACGCCGACCTCGGCGACAGCGACACCCTCAAAGTCGGCCAGGACGTCATCGCGATCGGAACCCCCTTCGGCCTCGCCCGAACCATGACCCTTGGCATCGTTTCCAACACCGAACGCACCTTCTACCCCGGCAACCAGAAGATCGACGAATACGAGACCGGCGATTTCAGCAACTGGATCCAGATGGATACCCCCATCGCCCCGGGCAACTCCGGCGGGCCACTCGTGGACCTGGACGGCAAAATCGTCGGCATCAACACACGCGGCATCCAGGGACAGGCGCTGAACTTCGCCATCCCCATCGCCGCCGCCAAGCCGGTGGTCGCCGAGATCCTTCGCTCCGCGACGCCGGAAAAGAAAGGCCGGGTCGAGCGCGCGGACATCGGCATCGATCTGAAGCCGCTACAGGACTTGGAAACGTATTACGACATCGACATTAACAAAGGGGTGTTGGTTAACTCCGTGGACCGCGGCTCACCGGCCGCCAAGGCGGGGATCAAGCCGCAGGACATCCTGCTGTCGATCAACGAACAACCCACCAACGTGCGCTTCCCCGAAGAAATCGCGCCGACGCGCCACCGCATCGCACAACTCCCCATCGGATCAACGGTTAAGATCGACGCCCTCCGCGCCGGCAAACCGATCAGCTTTTCCCTGACGGCCGTGAAACTGGAAAGCGCCGTCGGCGAAGAACGCGAAGCAAAAGCCTGGGGCCTGAGCATCCGCGACGTCACCCGTGCCTACGCCAACAGCAAGCAGCTCGACGACGATAACGGCGTGGTCGTCACCAGCCTCACTCGCGGCTTCCCGGCAGACAAAGCGGACCTCGAACCCGGCGACGTCATCCGCACCGTCAACGGCCAACCCGTCGCAGACCTCGACGCCTTCATCACCATCTTTGACGCCAGCGCCAAAGCCAAAGAACCCCAAGTCCTCCTCCAAGTCACCCGCGGCCGCGGACAGCGGGACGCGGTGTTGAAAGTCACGTACTGAGCAGCATGAGTCAGGGCTCCCGAACCGACGATCGCGGCGCGATCGAATTCTGCAAGTAGCCGCAACGCTACGCGTTGCGCGTCTTCCGATTGGTCGGAGTCGCAGCTCGTGCAGAAGACGCGCAACGCGTAGCGTTGCGGCTACTTGCGCTTCACGCCGACCCCCACTGATCGTCCAGTTATCGCGCGTCATCGACCAAATGACGCCTGCCACCATCAGATTGCGTAAACCTCCTCTCCCCGGCGGCGACTTGAGTAACGTCGTAACCAACGCATCGCTTTTAGAGGAGGCCGCGGCTCGACGTGATCAGGGCCTTCTTTGAGCGCGTGCGACAGTTGCGCGATTCGGCCGGGCATCGGATAGACTCGCAGACCTTATGAAGAAACCTCTCGTCGCTGCTGCCGCACTGCTGTTCGCTTCGTTCTCAATGGCCGAGGTGAAACCGGCGGAGCTGCTCGACAAGACTAAGCCGTCGGTCGTCGTCGTTCAGTTCACCTACGCTGGCGAACTGGGCCGGCGCGATTTTGCGGGCATGGGCGTGGTGGTGCGAGAGGACGGGCTTGTGATGTTCAGCCAGGATCTCACCCCGCGCGGGTTGCCCGATGAGCAGATGCAGGATTTCAAACTGCTTCTCCCCGGCGACGCCGAGACCGAGATCGACGCCGAGTTCCTCGGCCGCGATGAACGCTACGGCATCAGCTACGTGAAACCGAAGACCGACGAAAAGAAGTGGACGCCGATCACCTTCGTCGACACCGCCGCCGCCATTGGCCAGACCGTCCACGCGGTCGGATTGCTGCCCAAGATGGCGGGTTACAACGTCTATCTCACCAGCGCCCCCGTCGCCGCCACCCTGCGCGGGCCGGTCCCGCAAGTCCTCGTCGCTGGCGGCGGGTTGAGCGTGATCGGCTCACCGGTCTTCAACGACAAAGGCGATGCCATCGGCTTCATCAATTCACAGCCCGACCGCACGGTCCTGCTGAATGACCCGCGCGCCCCGTACGCCACCGTCGAAAGCCCCGCGCGCCTCTACACCCCCGCGAAAGACTTCCTCCCCGCGATCGCCGCCGCCCCGAAATCCGGCGAGCCGATCAAATTGCCGTTCATGGGCATCACGCAGTTGACGGGCCTGAGCAAGGACGTCGCGGAGTTCTACGGACTGAAGGGGCGGGTCGCGATCCAGGTCGGCGACGTCATCCCCGGCTTCAGCGCCGACCGCGCCGGGCTCAAGAAAGGCCACATCATCGTCAACCTCGAAGGCAAACCCCTCGAACGCGGCGACCTCCCCGAAGAAGCCCCGCAGATCTTCACCCGCACGCTCAGCCAGAAAAAAGTCGGCGACAAAGTCACCCTCGGCGTGATGACCGAGAAAGGTGCCGAACTGAAGAACATCGAAATCACCCTTGATGAACGCCCCGCCCAGGCCAACACCGCCGCACGGTTCTATGCCGAGGATCTGGGCTTCACGACGCGCGATGCTGTCTTCGAAGACACGTACCTGCGCAAGCTCGCCAAAGACGCCAAAGGCGTGGCCGTCACCTTCATCCGCCCGCAAAGCGCCGCCCAGGCTGCGCAGATGCAGCCGAACGACTTCGTCACCCAGATCAATCAAACGCCGGTCGAAAGCATCAAGCAATTCGAAGAAACGTACAATGCTTTCCGCAAGGACAAGCCCAAGGAAGCCGTCGTGCTGGAAGTGCTGCGACAAGGCAACACGCAAATCATCCGCATCGAACCGCCGCGGGAATAGGCGTTGACGGAAATGATGAGTGATGAATGATGAGTGATGAATGCCAGATGCGGTTGGCCAATCTTCCGCATTTCTATTCACCACTCATCATTCCTCATTCATCATTTCCCCTAGCCGTCCGCCGGCTCGACGAAGGCCGACATTGATCCCTGACAGGTTGCGACGCGCCAGTCGGTGCCGTAGCCGTGGATCTGGTCGCGCTTGAGTTCGGCCAGCTCTTTGTGCGTGGTGAAGACGATCACGCGGCCCTGGCTGTCGACTTCTTTGGCCATGGTGAAAGTCTTGGGCTCGTCGTAGCCGAAGATGGATCTGAGCATCTCCATCACGTACTCGTAGCTGTGGTCGTTGTCGTCCGTTAGCACGACGTGGAAGGGGGGCAGGTTCTTGGGCTTACTCTTTTTGTCAGCGGATTTGGCGCTGGCTTTGGGATCGGATTTGGCAACCGGCGTCTCCGACATGTCTGTCTAGCAAACCAAACGCAGAGGCGGAATGCAACCTATTTTTCCCGCCGCGACACCCTATCGTCCGCGCGAGCAGCGCCGCGTGACGGGTGAAAAGGGCTTCATCCCGTCTGCCGCACCAAGCTCGTAACCCTTGACACACGCCCCAAATCCACGGATTGTCGCGGATCTCATGATTATCACCGCTCACGCCTACGCCCGTGCAGGGCTCGTCGGCAATCCGTCGGACGGGTATTTCGGCAAAACCATCTCGTTCATCATCCGTAACTTCTCTGCCACAGTGAAGTTATGGGAATCGCCCCATTTCGAGATTCTGCCCACCAGCGGGGATTTCGCCAAGTATGACAATGTGTCGCAGTTTCTCCGCGACCAGAAACTCTTCGGCTACTACGGCGGTCAACGCCTGATGAAGGCGGCGGTCAAAAAATTCCACGAGTACGCCAAGCAGAACCACCTCAAACTGCACGACCGAAACTTCACCCTGCAATTTGAAACCAACATCCCCCGCCTCGTGGGCCTGAGCGGATCGAGCAGCATCATCGTCGCGACGATGCGGGCGCTCTGCCAGTGGTACGAAGTCGAAATCCCCAAGGCCGTCTTCCCGTCGGTGGTGCTCAGTTCGGAGAAAGACGAACTCGGCATCACCGCAGGTTTGCAGGACCGGGTGATCCAGGTGTACGAGGGGATGGTGTTCATGGACTTCGACAAGAAGCTGATGGATTCGCGGGGGTATGGCGAATACGAGGAGTTGAAGCCGAAGGTCGCCCCGCCGCTGTATGTGGCGTTTGATGCGGATCGGGCGGAGGTGAGCGACATCACCCACCGCAATCTGAAGCAACTATTTGAGAAAGGCGATCCGACGGTCGTCGGCGCGATGCAGAAGTACCGCGACCTCACCGACCGCGGCCGCACCGCGGTACTGGCAGGCGACTGGGACGAACTGCACAAGGTCACCGACGAGAACTTCGAGCTTCGCAAAACGATCATGCAGATCGCGCCGGAAAATCAGAAAATGATCGACGTCGCCCGGGGAGCGGGTGCCAGCGCCAAGTTCGCCGGCTCCGGCGGCGCCATCTGCGGCGTCTACCACGGCGAAACCCAGTTCAAGAAACTCGCCGACGCCATGAAGGCGATCAACTGCACCGTGGTTAAGCCGAACGTATTTGAATAGGAGACGGGAGACAGGAGACAGAAGACAGGAGAAGGGAACCGCATTCCTCCTTTTCTCCTGTCTCCTGTCTCCTGTCTCCTCCAGATCATGATTACCAAAACAGTCATCCCCGCCGCCGGTTTCGGGACTCGCATGTTGCCTGCCGCCAAGGCGATTCCGAAAGAGATGTTGCCCGTTCTGGATAAACCGACGATCCAGTACGTCGTCGAAGAAGCCGCCGGCGCGGGCGCGGTGGATGTGCTGCTGATCGTGTCGCGGGATAAGTAGGCGGTGGAGGATCATTTCGATCGCCATCCCGAGTTGGAAGCGCGACTTGCGGCCGGGAAGAAGACGCAGCTCCTCGAGTCAATTCTATCGCTCCAGGAAAAAATCCGCGTCCACTCCACCCGCCAACTCGACCAGCGCGGCCTCGGCCACGCGGTGCTGCACGCGCGAGAGCACGTCGGCAACAATCCCTTCCTCTGCTGCCTCGGCGACACCATCTTCTCCGGTGCCGACGTCACGCCTTCGCAACAGTTGATCGACGCCTACGCGAAGTACGGCACGACGATCATTGGCCTGGAGGAAGTGGCCCCCGAAAAGGTCGAGCGCTACGGCATCGTCGGCGGGGAAATGCTCGCCGAGGGTGTGATCCGCATCAACACGCTGGTGGAGAAACCAAAAAAGGAAGAAGCCCCTTCCCGACTCGCAATCGCCGCACGATACGTGCTGACGCCCGACATCTTCACCTGCATCGACCAGACCCCGCCGGGCAAGGGAAACGAAATCCAACTGACCGACGCGATCAAGATCCAGTTAAAGAACGGACCGATTCACGGCGTGGTGCTGAAAGCCAAGCGCCACGACATCGGAAATCCGATCGACTGGCTGAAGACGAATCTGATTTACGCGCGCCGCGACGAAGAGACGTGGAGGCAGATCGAGCCGCTGCTGAAGTCGTTCATGCAGTAGCCTGCGCGATCGACGCGACGCGAAACGCGCGCTGCCCGGATCGTTATCATGACGCATCGCGCCTGTTGAGAATCAACAATCGTGTTGACTCATTCGAGATGCTTGCTAGATTCTATGACATCAATTCAGCTTTCATTGGTCAGGCCGGAGGCGGTGGCTCCTCTCCGGCCTGATTCTTTTTTATCCCTTCGGTGTCGCCGCTCATCGAAAACCAAAACGGTTGATCCACGAATCTGCACGAATCGACACGAATGAAATGCCGAAGCGAGGTAGCCGCAGATGAACGCAGATGGACGCGGATGAAGTGCGGCTCGTCTCACATCTGCGTCCATCCGCGTGCATCTGCGGTTCCAATGTATTTGGTTTTGATTCGTGCCGATTCGCGAAGATTCGTGGATCGTCTATCTCTTGCGCGCGATGAACTCGGCTAAGTCCCCCGCGGCCAACGTGTTGATCACGTCCTGCGCCCGCGCCCCCGCACGACGCGCAACCGATACGCCCAGCGACATCTGCGCGAATTCCGGCGTCGAGTGGGCGTCGGTGTTGATCGACAGCTTCACGCCCGCCTGAAGCGCGCCGCGGGCGTTCACGTCGTTCAAATCCAGTCGCGGCCAGCCCGCGTTGATCTCCATCGCAACGCCGATCTTGGCCGCCACGGTAAACAGTTTCTCAAACTCCACCAGCAAACCCGCCCGGGCGTTGATCAATCTTCCGGTCGGATGGCCGATGATATTCACATACCGGTGCTCGATCGCCCGCAAAAGCCGGTCCGTTGCCTTTGCGGCGTCCTGCTTCAACGACACGTGAGGCGACGCGACGACGAAATCCAGCTCCGCCAGGATCGCATCGTCATAGTCCAGCGACCCATCCACCAAAATGTCCACCTCGCACCCTGCCAGCACCCGGATCCCCTCGTACTGCTCCGCCACCTTGCGGATCTGCGCCACGTGCTTCAGTAGCCGCTCTGCGGATAAGCCGTTGGCGATTACCTGGCTTTTGGAGTGGTCCGTAATCGCCAGCGTCGTGTATCCGAGCGCCAGCGCGGCCTCGATCATCTCCTCGATCGTGTTCTGCCCGTCCGACGCCCTCGTGTGCGTGTGCAGGTCGGCCTTGATCTGCTCGACTTGGATCAGATCGGGTAATTCGTGCTTCTGCGCCAGTTCGACTTCGCCACGGTCTTCACGGAGTTCGGGTTCGATGTATTCCATGCCCAGCGCGCGGTAGATATCCGTCTCTGTCTTCGACGCCACCGCCAGCGACGCCGGCGGCTTTCCCGTCTCTTTCTTGGCTTTGTCGTAGTCTTCGAGCTTGTAGAGGCCCCATTCGTTGAGCGTCAGGCCCTTGTCCTGCGCCAGCCCGCGCAGTTTGACGTTGTGTTCCTTCGATCCGGTGAAATACTGAAGGGCCGCGCCGAAATGCTCGTCCGGAACGATCCGCAGATCGACTTGCAGCCCCGACGCCGTCAGCACCGACGCCTTGGTTTCGCCTTGTCCGAGGATTTTTATCACTTCGGGAAAGTGCGTGAACGCTTCGGAGACTTTCCCACCCGCGGAAGCGGGCTCGCTATTCTTGAGCGAGGCGAGAATATCGACATCCCCGATCGTCTCTTTCCACCGGCGCAAGCTCCCCGCCACTTCCGCGCGCAACACGCCGCGGATGGCGCGCACCTGCTCGAGCATGTCATGCGCCACCGGGATCACTTCCACCAGCCCCTTGCGTCCCCCCGCCGCCGCCAGAAGGGCGATGCCGTCCTTGATCGACTGGATCTTCTTCTCCCCCACCCCCTTCAGCCCCGCCAGTTTGCCTTCGTCGATCGCTTTTTTGAGTTCCTCGGTGCTGGTGATGCCGCGTTCTTTCCAGAACAGCGCGATCGTCTTCGGCCCCAGCGACGGGATCTGCATCATCGGGATCAGCCCCGCCGGGATCGTCGACTTCAGCTCCTCAATATCCGCCGACGCCCCCGTGCGCACGTAATCCTCGATGATCGTCCGCGACGTCTTCCCGATCCCCGCCATCGTCCCGATCGACCCATCCTCCACCGCCTTGCGGATATCCACCGTCATATCCCCCAGCATCCGCCCGACCTTGGAAAACGCGATCGCCTTAAACACCGGCTCCCCCCGAATCTCCATCACAGCGGCCGCGGTTTTGAACAGGTCGGCAAGGTCATGATTCATCGACATGCCGGCATCTTATCGCGAAACAGTGGCATGGGCGTCGGAGCCCACGAGAAAACGGATTCACCACGGAGGCAAAGAGGCACGGAGGCACGGAGAGAAATGCCCGGAAGAATTCAACCCAGTAGCACGGGCGTCCCGCCCGTGTCCACGGCCGGGACGGCCGTGCTACTTGCGATGCGAAATCAGGAACGGGACCGAAAATATAACTCGATACGTTAAAGGGCCAGGCTCAAGCCGATCGCCGAACGTGCGCGCGAGGACAATGCCCGCCGGTGCCTGATCCGTAATGTCCCATCGATGTGCGAAATCGCCTACGACTCCGCCAAACGACGTGTCGAAGGTGATCTGCGATGTCACGTCATAGTTGCCGTCGGCGCGTCGTACGGGTCCTGACTGTTCCGCACTGTCACTCAGGGTCGGTAGGAATCCTTCATACGTGAGGATCAATCGCCCGTTCTCTTGGCGTAAATTGGTCACGCCATTACCGCTGGCACCGTCGAGCAAGCCGCTGGTATTTCGCTCTTCGACCCCACTGCCGAGGCGGTAGGGATCTCCGAGCGCATGATCGTTCCCCCCGCCCCCATGAATGACGTTGAACCCGTCGGCGTCCTCGACGTAGTCATCATCCGTACCAGCGTCGATGTAGTCATCCCCATCGTTGCCCGCGAGCGTATCCGCCCCCGCTTGCCCGAAGATCGTGTCATCCCCCGCCCCGCCGCCGACGCGGTCGTTGCCGGGGCCGGCTTCGATGCTGGCGCGGATGGCGAGCTTGGGGCTGAGGATGATCGAATCGTCCCCGCGCAGGCCGTGGATGCGGATCGCCTTGACCGCCCGCACATCAAACGCCGTCCGCCTGCCATTGTCATGCACCACGAACTCCCGCTTCCCCGCAGCGATCGCGATATCGTCGGCGCGGTCGGTGCCGATAATCGTCAGCACGTTGCCGGCGAGTGTGGCGGAGAGGTGTTGGCGGGTTTCCAGTCGTTCAATCATGCGGCCCCTTGGTTGGCGTCAGTATAAAGGACGCCGGACGCTCAAACGAATTGCACGTCGTCCGGATTGTCGCACCCCGCTTACCGCTCGAACCGAAACAGGTGCTCGGACCGACGAAGTTCGGCGTCGCCCGTGATCTGCCCGGTGAGGATGCGGGCGGCGATCATGCTGAATGTCACACCGTTGCCGCCGTAGCCGAGCGCGAGCGAGGCGCGCGGGAAATCCGGATGCACGCCGATGTACGCGACGCTGTCCTCGGTCTCGGCGAACGTGCCGGCCCATTTGAATTCGGGCGTCAGTTCGATCCCCGGCAACAGCCGTTTCATCTTGCGGATCAACGCGTCGGTCGTGCGGGGGATGAGTGCGTCGCGCAGCGTAGCGTTTTTGAAATTGCGATCCCCGCCGCCGAAGATCAGGCGGTTGTCGGGGGTGGATCGGGCGTAAAGATACGCATCGCCCCACTCCCACAGCAGTTGCCGCTTCGGCCAGAACGCATCCAGATCGATCGGCGACGACGCGACCGCCCAGGTGCTTAGCAGCGTGCCGTAGTCTTGCCGCAGAAACGACGGCGTCTCGTACCCGCCGCAGACCACCACCCGCTTGGCGCGAACAACCGGCCCGTGGTCCAGCGCCAGGCTCACGCCCGTGTCATCGAAATCGTACCGCACCACCTCCGCCGGCGCGTGGATGCGGGCACCGAGCTTCGTGGCGGCGTTGAGCGTGGCGACGGTCAGGCGGTACGGATCAAGTTCGAGCGATTTCTCCGACTCGATCGCACCATGCGCCGCCACGCGGTAACCCGATTTCAGCTCCGCCGGCTCCGCCCACCGGACGGCGATCCCCGCCTGCGCCCGGGCGTCCAGTTCCGCGCGCATGGGCTTCAGATCGCCCCTTCGACGCGCCACCAGTAGCGACGGCCGGGGTGTCATCGCGCAATCGTCGTCCAGCGTGCGCACGTGCTCCGCGATCCACCCCAGCGCCGCCACACACGTCTGGTACGCCTCGATCGCGTGCGCCATCGAGTACCGCTCCGCCAGTTCGGTCAGCGGCTGATCCAGGTCATACTGCACCAGCGCCGTACACGCCGCCGTACTGCCTGATCCGGGCTGACGCCGATCCAGCACCACCACATCCACGCCCTTCTTCGCCAGATGATGTCCAACCAGCGCCCCGCTCACCCCCGCCCCCACGATCGCCACCTCACACGTGAGATCGCCAACGACCGGTTGTGCGTGCGAAAAATGAGGCGGATGCGTTCGGATCCAGACCGGGTCGTCGCTGCGTACGTTCATGACGCACAGTACGGCTGCAACCGTGAGCGAGCGATGAACGGAAACTGAAATCCGTCTGAACGAATGCTTATCACTCCACCAGCCGCTTCGCGTCGCGGCGAACCCACGC
>JBBQQZ010000022.1:0-18895 GCA_038215325.1 Tepidisphaerales bacterium
GTGCAACGGCACGCCGGCGAGCTGAGGATCGTCGGTGTCGCTGGCAATCATGCCCAGCAGGTTCATCGGGCCGACCTTCGCCACATCACGCGGCGAGCGGACGGTGGTGTTCATCAGCTCTCGCAGGAACGCGATGCCAAGGCTGAGCGCCAGGCCCAGCATGATCGCGACTGGGAGATAGATTTCTAGCTTCGGAGCACTGCGGCTGTCCGGCGCTGTCGGCATGTTCGACCAGCGGATGCCGGCGGTGTCCATGCGGACGGCGTTCTGGAGCAGAGCGACGCGCTCGTCCATCTCACGCTGCAATACCTTGTAGCTGTCGAACTCGTCCTTCACGCTGAAATACTCAGAAATCTGCGAGCTCAGCTCGCCGAGTTCGGTGCGTTTCACGTCGATTTGAGCCGAAAGGCTTTCTTCTTCGGCCTTCTTGGACTGAACGACCGAACGCATGCTGTCGACCAACTGGTTGCGGTAGGTGGCGCGTGCTTCGGATTCCGACCGCTGGAGCTTGGCCCGGGCGGCGTCGGCTTGGTTTTTCAACGTCTGGACGTGACGGCTTTGCGGACCCTGATCCTTGTAGCTATCCAGTTGCAGTTCCAGTTCGTCAACCATCCGGCGAAGGTACAGCACGGTCGGATCCATGCGAACCATCTGTTCGACCTGCGACGGATCGCTCCCTTGCTGGATCGACTGATTCACCGAATCCAACTGGGCGGCGGCTTCGGTGGCTTCGAGCTTGGCTTTCATCTGCGCCTGGATGAGGGCGCCGATTTCCATTTCGCGGATGTTCAGTCGGCTGAGGTTGATCGGGCTGCCGCCGCTGTTGAGCGTGCCGGAGAGCTGGCTCATGCGTTCCTTGGCGCGCGACAGTTCGCGGGCGTATCGGTCACGCCACTGCTTGGCGACTTCGAGTTCGCTGTTGGTCCGATCGAATGTCAGTTTCTGCTGATTGCTGATATGCGTATCGACAATCATCTGCACGATTTCCTGGGAATCCTTCGCGCTGCGCGAGTTCATCGATACCAGGAGCAGACGCGATTCCGGTCGCGGGGCGACGCTGAAATTTTCGGCCAGATCGTCCTTCGCGAGCATTGCGGCGGTTTGGCCGGCGTAGCGACCTTGGCCTGCCATCGATTCGAGCTGCTTGTACCAATCCAGTTCACGCAGTTTTTTGTTGCCTTCGATGACCGACGCCCAGAGGCCTTCGTTCAAAAGTTTTTCCGTCTGCGTACGCTGCTCGACCTTCAGATCGAACACGCCGTCGTCAATCGCGACGCGTTCACTGTTACGCGGATCAGGACGGGTTTGGCGCAGCACTTCGACGACACCCTTGGCCTGGTAGCGGGGGTTGGTTTCCTTTTGCCACCAGAACAGTCCGAAGCCGATCGCGCCAGCAAACACGCAGGAGATGAGCAGGAGCCAGAAACTGCCGCGTAGCACGCGCCACACGTCCGCAGGCGTCAGCAGAGGCTGCGCCGCGCTGTGGACAACCGGTCCCATCGCCGTCGAAGGCATGGATAATACCTGACCGCCTGGGCCGCCTGAGCGGGGCAGTCGGATACTCGAGGTCGTGGGCAACGTCGTCATTTGCTACTCCTACCGGAAGACACTTTCACAACGCAGGTAACACCTGCTCAGACGGGCCACGGTATATAAAACGGCTAACCGGGCCCCACTGTCAACGGGCGCGGTAAGCGCCTGTACGACAAATCTACACCAACTATCGACTCGATCAAACAAAAATCCGTGCAAACTCGTCGCACCCAACCCATCCTGTAAAGATGGGAAATCTATACTGGCACAGGACTTACCGAATCAGAACGAATTCCTTACAAAACACCAACAATCATTGAGCTGCCCCCACCGGCGACCTTTTTCTGGCCTGGAGGTCGGCGGTCAAACGATCGTATTTCGGGCGAACCGTGGGGTCCAGTGGCAAATTCTTGCTGGTGTAGTTGCTGATAATCGACTCCGCCTCTTCCAAGGCAGATTCTGCGCGCTCCACCTGATTATCCAGCATATACGCCTCGGCGAGGTGGAGGAACACCTCGGGGAACTTGGCCCGTTCGGCCGCCTTTTGAAGAATATTAAGCCCGTCCAGCAATTTTTTATTCTGGATCAGCACCCAGCCGTGGGTGTCCCAGACGTAGAGGACGCTGTCGTCCAGCGACGACATCGACTGGCTCATTTCATACGCCCTGCTGCTGTACTCCAGCGCTTTGGTCAGGCTGCCGCCGCTTTCGGGGAGGCTGTTGACGTAGGCGAGGTTGTTCAGCAGCAGCATGTCGTTCGGCGATTCCGTCAGAAGCTGCTCGTACACCGCCCGGGCCTTTTCCGGTGCCGGCGGGGTAACCTGTAAATAGGTCGTTCCCAGCGACTGCAACAGCGACCGCTTCTGGTCCGGGCGCAGGCGTTCGATATCCGCCCGCACGCGTTCCAACTGCTCCATCGCCTTGCTCGGCTCGTTGGCACCCTGGTACAGACTCGCCAGCAGCAATCGGGCGCTCAGATCCGTCTTGGCGACCGGCTCGACGCGCTTGATCGCTTCCTGCACGTTCAGTTCCTGTGCGATCGTCCGCGCCACCAGCGTCATCGCCTGCTCGTTCTGCGCCGCAGACACAAGATTGAACGCGGCGTCGAACTCTTTGCCCGCTTCGACCTTCTGGTCCAGCCTGACGTACGCCTGACCGCGCAACCGGTACAGCCACCAGGCCCCGCGGTCTTTCAGCAAGGTCGAGTCCGATTCCTTCAGCAATTCGCGATACGCCTGCCCGCGGAGCAGGATGTCGTAGTACCGCTGCTGCAACGGACTATTGTCCGGCGCCGCCGCCAACGCCTGCTTCGCCTGATCGACGGCTTTGCGTCCCTGGTTCAGTGCCAGCGACACGTTCGCCTCAATCAGCAGCACCTCCGGATCGGACGCGAGCTGAGGATAATCCTGCGTCGCCTGATCTAGCAGCTTTTGGGCTTGCGCCGGACGCGGATTCGAGCCGGAGAGGTAGGCATCGACCAGCCGCTGCAACACCACTTTTGCGCCGGGGTTATAGTTCCAGGCTTGCTCCAGTTGTCGCGTGGCCTGATCGCGCTGGTTCTTACGGCTGTAGATGTCCGCCATCGCCAGGCGCGCTTCGACATTGGCGGCATTGACGGTGAGCACCTTCTGAAGGTCTTCGGTTGCGCCTTCGACATTCGGCGGGGTCGCGTTCAGCCGCACCTGCGAACGGTAGAACAGCGCCGCGGGATCGCTCGGACGAACTTCGAGCACCTTGGCCAGAAACCCGTCGGCCTTGTTCCAGTCCCCGGCCCGAAGCTCGACAAACGCCGCCAGCAGGTGAATCTCTGGCGTTGCTCCGACGGCGAGCGCGTCTTCGATCGCCCGGCGCGCGCTCACCAGGTCATTGGCCATGATCAGCAGTTCGATGCGCATCCGGCGGATTTCCGCATCGTCTTTTTTCAGATCCAGTACCGTCAGCGCGTCCTGCATCCGCTGCTGTTCGATATAGAGCAAAGCCAGCTTCAGCAGCGTGCTGGTGGGCATGGGTTTTACGCGGTTCAGAAAGTTCGCGAGCAATTGCTCGGCGTCGGCGACCTTGCCGGACCGCTGGTACTGCTGGGCGAGCAGTTCAAACACTTCGGGCTTGTCGCTCCAGGCGGTTTGCTGTGTCAGTTTTTCGATCGCCGCATCCGCTTCGGCGGGTTTGCCGATTCGGCGTTGCGCGTCCGCATACGCCGACGCAAACCGCAAGTCCGCGGGAAACTTCGCCATCGCCTGGCCCCAAAAATCAGCGGCGCGCTCTGCGAACGCCTTGGCACCGGCCGAGTCGTTCTTGCGGGCCTTGTCCGAAGCGACGCGCTCGATCGCGTAGCCGAGCTGGGCCCAGGCTTGCGGGCTTTCGATGTTGTTATCTCTGAGCGACGTCAATGCGTCGATCACGCGAATCGGGTCGCCGTGTTCGAGCTCCAGCGACAGTTCCAACTGCCGCAGACCTTCGTCGTTCGGTGCCTGCCGACGCGCCGCTTCCAGGCGGTCGCGTGCTTCGGGATATCGCTTGAGCGCGATCATGCACGTCACCGAGCCGCGCAGCGCGTCAACGTTGCCGGGCTGCTTGTCCAAAACCTGCTGGTACTGCTCCAGCGCCTCAACCGCGCTGCCGGCGTCCTGCAAAAGTTTGGCATAGACCAACGCGGGCTGGGCGAGTTCGGGGAACCGCGCCGACAGCTTCGACGCCTTGTCCAGCGCCTCGCTGAGCAACTGCTGCCGGTCCGCCGGCACCGCCTGGTCCTGGGCGCGGGAAACCAGCACGATCACGCGCTTGGTCTCCAGATCCGCCTCGTCAGTTTTTAGGCCCGCCAGCTTCTCGATCACTGCGTCAGCGTCGGCGAATTTCTTCTGTGCGACCAGGATATCGAACTGGTCCGAAATCGCCCGGACGTTGTTCGGATCAATCCCCTCCGCCTTTTTGAGCGTCGCCAGCGATTCGTCCAGTTTGCCCTGTAGGCGCAGCAACTGGGCATTGGCCAGTTCGCGCTGGTACGGGTCCTTGATCTTCTCGATGTTCTCGCGAACCAGGTTCTGACGATCCTCAGGCGTGACCGCGATCAACTGCTCGCGGAACGCTTTCAGGCGGTCCTGGTTCGGATTCTTCGTCAGCGCGGCATCGACAGTCACGAGCGCCTCGTCTCGCTTGTCCTGCCGCAGAAGCACCTGCGCAAGGAGCATCGCGATTTCGCCGTTATCCGGTGCCAGCACGAGCATGGCGCGGGCGAGGCGCTCCTGCTCTGCGACGTCTTCCAGTAGGCCTGCGGCCTGGATCTTGATCTGCAACTGCTGGAGCGTGGTCTCCGGCAGCTTGGTGTAGCGCTCACGGAGGATGTCCTTCCGCTGGCCGTACAACTGGATGCGCAACTGCTCGATGACTGGGTTGTCCGGCAGGAAGCGAGCCAGATCGTCGATCTGCTTGTCGGCCTCGTCGAACCGTCGTTCGGCGATCAGCACGCGCGAGAGCAGCACGCGCGCGTTCATGTTGATCGGATCCCGCGCCACCAGTTCCTGAAGCGCCGGGCGGGCCTTGCCGGTCTGGTTCAGGCGAAGATGGGCGTTGGCGTATTCCAGAAGCACTTCGTTGCGGATTTCCGCCTCTGCCTGTCCGAGCGAATCGGCGGGCAGGAGCTTGAGGGCGGCGTCGAGCTGGTCGATCGCCTCGCTGACCCGGCCGCGCTCCAGCGCGATGCTGCCCTGGATGCGACGCAGCCACGGCACGAGCGTGCCTGACTGGTTCGGCAACGTCGACAGCCGGGCGTAGCTCTCTTCCACCTTCTGGAGCGTCTGCTCCCGCTCCTGAGGCGTGGTGGCGGTCTCGAGTGTGCTGAGACGGATGACCGCAAGACGCAGTTGCTCCTGAACCTCCAGGCCACGCTGCTGGAGCGACTCCATCGCCCGCAGCGGACGCTGCGGGGTCCACTTGCTCTCGAGCGCCGCGGCAGCGTCTTCGCGACGATTCGGCAGCTTCGCGAGATACTGCGACAGCAGCAGTCGCGGCCAGCGGTTATCGGGCAATTCCTGCACCAACTGCTTGTAACGACCCTCCGCGGCCTTGCTGTCGCGCAGTTCGACCATGCGGATCGCGAAGGCGCGCAGGTTCAGGAATCGTTCCTGGTCGTCGCCAAAGTCCGCAGGCTTCGCCAACGCGTCGGCCTGCTCGAGCAGCTTGTTCGAATTCTCGATCAGTTCCCGGCGCTTCTCCTGCGGGAGATTGGTCCCCAGCGTGCCGAGGGCGCGGTAGACATTGAAGCCGGCAAAATACGCGTCGGCGTTGTTCGGGGTTTTCGCGATCGCGGCGTCGACGAACTTCTGCACGTCGTCCATCGCCGACTTCGCCTCGGCGGCGGCACCGCGGGCGACGGCGTCCTTGGCTTCTTCCAGGCGGAATCGCACGACCATCAGTAGCACGTCGCCGTCCTGCGGGTCTTCTTCGTAAAGCTTCTCGGCCGCATCGCGCGCGTTGCTGACTTCTTCTGCGGACGTCTCAAGATTACGCTGGTACGGCTCGAGCACCGCCGTCACCTTCGCCTTGCGGCCTTCGCGGTCGTTCGGAACAATGCTCAGCAGGCGGTCAGCGGTTTCGGACAACGCGCGGATGTACGGGCGGTACTGCGGCGCGCTGCGGGCATCCTGCAACTGCGCGCGGAGGATTCGGCGGATGATCTCGGGGTTGCTCGGGTCGGTGGCGAAGATGCTGCTGTAGTGCTGGCGCAGCTCGCGCATCTTGTCCATGTCGCCATCGACGGTAAAGTCGAACGCATCCACGAACTTGATCTGGAGCTTGACGTCCGTGCGGGCGCGGGACGCCGCCCTGCCGTACAACTCCGTCGCGAGCGTGTAGTCGCCGGCGGCGAAGGCTTCGTCGCCTTGCGTCTCCAATGCCTGGAGGCTGGGCCGAAACAGGTCCTTGCCGTAGATCAATGCAACGACGCCCCCGCCGACCATCAGTGCGGCGACGCTCAGCAGGGCGATGAACTTGATATTGAGTTTGCGAGCCATGAACGCGATTCCTCAGTCGATATATCACGGACGTGTGAGTGTAAAGTTATTGCCCGGTCCCCTCGGAGGCGATCACGGTCTTCCAATCGGGGAGAACGCGTTCGATATCCGGCATCGCGTGGGTCAGGAAATCCTGCATCACCGGTGCCGCATCTTTCGCCTCGTCCAGCCCGGTGACCAGTTCCACCTTGGCGAAGTAGGCGTGTTTCTCGAACAGGTTCTGGAGCTTCTTTCGCACGCCGAAGATCGGGTCGTGCTCGTACGTGCCGTTCACCTGAAAGAAATAACAGACCTGGCGTGGCCGAAACGCGCGGGAGCCGATCTGATCTTCGAAGTTCATCAGCCGGACCTGCACGTTCTGCTCCGCCGGATTATCGCGTTGCAGGATCGGCCAACTGACGACTTCAAACGTCGATGGCTTCCACCCGTCGGCGACGAAGCAGCGCTCGGACACGTGCGGCACGGTGTCCACCGAACCGGTGTAGTACGTCAGACCGATCCGCACGGTCCAGGTCGGATCGACCTTGATCGTTCCGTCCTGAACCAGCTTTTCGCGCTGATCGAGTGTGGCATCAATGAGCCGCGTGCGATCGGCCTCGGAAAACTTCCGAGAATCGACGTAGGTGCGGAAAATATACTCGCGCGTGCCCAGTTCGTGCTCGATGTCCGGGTTTTCCGGACGATCGACGTTCATTTGCAGCCATGGTCCGAGCATCGGGCCGACCGTCAGCATCGGGGCAGACGGCTGCACGGGCAGTTTGCGGAAAGTGAGCTTCATGCTCGCCACAGTGCTTCGCAGGCTGATGGCGGCGCTGATCAGGATCACGATGACGATCACGAACGCGACGCTGCGCCGCGTCGACGCGCCGTGCGCCCGAACGACCTGCGGGGAATAATCGGTTGGGGTCATCGCGGTACTCATGCAGCACCTCCGGCGGGTCTGGAGGAGGCGCTGGATGTCGTCGCCGCGGCTTCGTCGGCCTCTTCGATCACCAACTGGTCCACGATCCAGCAGACCAGCATGATCAGGAAAAACGCCGGCAACAGCAGCACCATGCCCGCGAACTGGTGCGCAAATCCTTCCGACCATTCGCGCCCGGCGTATTTATCCAGCATGCCGACACCGGCGACGCGGAGCACGTTGCAGAAAATCGCGATCGGCACCGCCGACGCGACGATGACCAGCTTTTGCCAGAGCGCCCGGCTCGACAAAAACGCCACCGCACCCGCGATCGAGATGAACGTCATCAGCGACACCAGCCCCGCACACGCCTCGGCGACGTTCAACGCGCGGTCGGCGATCTGCCTGCCGGTCACCGGGTCGTACTGGGGCATGAAAATCTTCGACCCGCCGTGACTGGCATCAACACCCAGCACGTTCATGAGCGTCACCGACGCCACGGCAGCGATCTTCTGAAGAGGCATGGCGATCTGGCTATACACCAGAGGCGGCCAGGGGATCGCGCACAGCAGGAACACGATCGGAAACCACGCGATCCGCATGATTTTCCAGCCGCACAGCGTGAGCACCACGCCGAACAGCGTGACGACCATCCCGACGTCCCAGACGAAATCGTTCTGCCCCGGCCAGATGCCGTAGGCGGTCAGCAGCAATCCGGCGACCAGCGTTCCCAGTCCCCAATCCAGCAAGAGCGCCAGCCCGGCGAAAATAAGTACGCCCAATCCTAGGTTTTGGGCGATCGCGCTCAGCGAGATCGTTGAATCGACTTCCGGCATCACGTAAGGCGACAGCACGTACATCGCGCCGCCGATGAGCGCCGCGACCGCGACCGACAGGAATCGTTTGAGGGTGAAGCGGTCGCCTAGGAGGGGTTCAACCGGGGTGCTCGATAATTCATCGCGATGCAGCAGCAGGAAGTACGCTCCGACGAACGGGATCGTCATCGCGTGGAACCAGTTCCGGTCGCCGGTGATGAGGTTGGTTTTGTCCCAGAGGCGGGAAAGGTTGTTCCAGTAAAGCGCGACGAACGCCCCTACGATCAGCGCGACCTTCAGCCAGAAGATCGCGTTCGCGTTGCTCGTTTTGGGGGCCGCAAGACCCACCGCCGAGGAAACTGGTTTCACTGCGGATTCCAAAAAACCCTCCGTCACGCATGAGGTGACGCTCGTGATTTGACTATCGGCGTTCGCCGATCGGTCCTAAACCCGAACTGGTGTTCGGACTCCTCCAGCTCGTCCGTCCGCTATTAGGACGAACTTACCACAAAAACCTGTCCCTAATCCGTCAGAACCCGAGACGCCGATGATCTTGCACCCGACCGATAAACGGCTGGATGCAAGATCATCGTGTATTCAGATTGCCTAATTTACCAACAACCGGTCGCCGAGGCGACGATTAGTTGTTGTTATTGTTGTTGTCGTAGAAATTTCTGTCGTACAGGAAGCCGAACCCGTAGGTCATGCGGAAACCATTGCGGAACGCCGCCAGGAACGGGGCGATCACGCTGGTGCCGACATTCACACGGTCATCCGCCTTGAGGTACAGATCGGGTTCTTCACCTGCGAAAATTTTATCCAGGTCGACTCGAACGAAGACCTGCTTGTCGCCGGGCAGGCGACGGACGATTTCGGTCCGGCTCGGCCAGGCGATGTCATTCAATCCGCGGGCGGCGACAACCGCCTGCGAAAGCGTGATCTTACGGGCCGCGAGGCTGTACGCACCGGGGGCCTGAACGTTGCCGCCCATGTAGTACTCACCGAGCGTCGGGCCGGGAACCACGATCAAGTCTTGGGCCTTGATGATGACGTTGTACTTCAACTGACCCGATTTAAGAGCCTGGTACGGGATCCGGATGACTTCGCGGTCTTGCGGCTCTTTCAGGGAGTTAAATTCAAATTTGCCGGCGGCGGGTTCGGTCGCCGTCGGGGCGACGGCGGCTTCCTGCGTGGCGGAAGCGGGCGGGTTGACCATCACTTCCTTGCCGTCGATCGTGACGATCCCACCGGCGGGTGCCTGACCGTCCTGTAGCATCACGCTCTTACGCGCCAAAATCGTCGCGTTCGACTGCGGGGCCAGCGGGTCCATGCCCGGCGTCGCCTTGGGCGCGTCCGGAGCCGCATTCCCCGCGGCGGCGTTGGACTTCTTGCGGATGATGTAAATCGTGTCCGTGCCGGTCGTGCTCGACACCTCTCTAGCCGTCACCAACGCATCCAGAAGGCGGAAATCCGTGTCGTAGATCGCGTACAGGCCCGGAGCGCCCACCGCGCCCGATACCGTATACGTTCGGCCGCGAGCTTCGATGACGCTGACCGACACCTGAGCGTTGGTCAGAATCTGCGAATCGCGATAGGCGTCAGAAATCGCCCGCTCGAGCTGCTGCTCGGTCAGACCTTCGACCTTGATCGGCTGCTGCAACAGCGGCAGGCTGATCCGGCCGGTCTGGGTCACGCGGATCGTGCGGTCGCTGACCGTGTTCGGCCCGAGCAGATCGCTAATCGACACCGACAGCACGTCGTTCGCCGACACGCCATAATCGCTCGCGGTTGCGAGAAGATCGGCTTCGGTCACGTCACGAGCGCCAGCGAATTGGGCGTCTTCCTCGTCCGCGCCGATGTCCAGCTTGGACAGAATCGGCACGACCAACGGCTCGAGCTTCAGCCGGCCCACCTGGGCCGGATCGAGGAAGCTCTTGGGCTCCTCGTAGCTCTCACAACCGACTGCCAACGCAAATACGCTCACAAGCCCCGCCGAAGCGAGGGCGCTCTTAAGCGTCCGAGAGATGATGTTGGGAACCAAGGCCAGCTCCTTTGCACGTGCTGCTGATCAATTTCTTCCAATCTATGCGGACCGGACATGGCCGCCCCACATAACGACCGAGTTCCAGTTCGGGCCGTTGTCGCAAGTCTACACCAAACCCGGCACCGCAAACAAGTTGTGCCTTAACGCAATTCGCCGATACGTTTCGCCGCACCCCAACGACGTCACGTCAGCATGGCGCTTTGCAAATATCTTTCCCAGATTTTGATTCAACCCCACGGGATCATTGACGTATACTCGTTCGTCTGGTTTAATTTGTCTCCTCCTCCGCCCGGGTGCGAGCCTGCGTTCAGAAACGCGTCGCACCCGGCTTTATTTCATCCGGTATACTCTCTGTCATGACCTCCACCCGCCTCCCCCGCGGCCGGATCGCTTGTGCGATGCTCCTGCTATTTGCCGGTCTGTCCCATAATGCCCAGGCCCAGAGCCTGCGAATCAAGGACGACACCCCCGCCGACGTCCGGGCCTACCTCGAAACCGCAATCAAAATCGGCCAAAAAGCCCACGCCCAGCACGTCGACGACGCCAAAAAACGCGTCGCCGACGCCCAGAAGCACCTTGATGAGGTCCGCAAGCTGTATCGCAAGGTCAAAGCCAAGGAATCCGACGTCAAAGCCGCCGACACCGCTCTTCAGGCCGCCAAAGACGCGTTAACCCTTGTCCAGAAAGAACTTCCGCTCGCACTGAAGCCCCTTACCCGGCTCGATCGCGTTGGCGCGATCGGAACGCTCCCCCACGGCTTCGGCGTCAGCCGAATCCTCGACGGAAAATCCGCGTTGGTCTTCCCCTTCATCGAAAAAACCCCCCGCGACGACGGCCAGCTCTTCACCGATACCGAGGAGATCAGCAAAGAATTCGTCCCCACCGCCTCTCCCCTGCTCCTCACCGGCGTCGATACCGGCGCGTTCCACGAAGGCGAAAAAATCCCCGCAACGCGAACCGTCTACCGCGTAGGCGAATCCCGCAAAGTCGACGAACAATCCGTCCAGTCGTTAATGCCGACCGATCTCAATACATACCTCATCGTGGAAGGCCGCTAGCGAGGCGGCAGCAACGATCTCGGGCTAGTAGGTAAGCAAGAGACGATCATGCACCACTTCGCCTTCCAGCGTTTTTCCGGACAACTGAAATCGCCGTAGCATTGACCGACCGCAGTTGACGAACACTTCGCGATTGAAAAGAGTCGTGGGAATTCGTGCGTCGCACAACTTGCCACCCGATTGTTTTGTCCCATCGATGCTCAAGGCAACTCGCACCCCGCGCTGCTTGCACCTTAAAATGACCGCGAAAAGTCGTTCAAGACTGAAGGCTTGCGCGCCATACAGGATCGTCTGGCTGTCCACATAAGGCGGGTCACAGTAGACCATGTCGCCGGGAGCGGCGCGCTCCATCACAGACTCGAAATCTTCGCAGATAAACTGAGTCTTCCTGACTCGCTTGTGCCACTCGTCCGCTCGGTCGTCAAAACTCGCAGGAGATACGGGTGAATGTACGCCACAGGGCGTCGAGATATAACCATCCGCCTTGCGAAACCGCACGACACCCCCGTAGCACGCCCGGCACAAGAATAAGAGGTCTCCAGGATTCGGAGAACCGTTGTACGACGCCTTGATCGCCTCGTAGCCCGTCACCTTGTCCAAGCCCGCAACGCGTTCCCACCGCTGGCGATACCAGTTTTTGACGGTCGCGGGATCCTTCACAAGCGTCTGCCAGAGTCCGATCAAGGGCGCGAATACGTCTGATGCCACCGCCTTCTGCGGTGCGAGGGTTCCCAATACGGCACCACTACCGATGAAGGGCTCGAAGTAGGTTCCATACGAGATCGGAAAGAAAGAGATGATTTCATGCGCGAAACGCTGCTTATTGCCCACCCATTTCAGCAACTGCTTCTTGAAAGGAGCCGTCGGCTGCGGGTGGTGTCCGAAAAGAAACTGCTGCGTCATCACGCTCATGCGTCGCACCCATTATATGCACTTTTTGCATATCTATCAAGGACTCATAGCCTGCTGCCGTGGCGGTTCGTCAATCTCGATCATCGCAGCTAAAACGACTTGGGCTGCTGCTTCGGCAATTTCGCCTCGACGCCGGGCTCAAGCAAGCGGATGTTGCCACACGCCTTGATGAACCGCAATCCTTTGTCAGCCGCTACGAGCGCGGCGAGCAACGACTCGATCTGGCTGAACTTCAAATCGTCTGCTGCGCGATCGGCATCAGCTTAGTCAAAGTGGTGAAGCTGTTCGAGGAGGACACGTGAAAGCCGTCAAAAAATTCACGTGTCAACCAATGACGTTCTGGGCTTACGTCAGAACCATTACGGAGGTCGATGGCTACTCGGCCAGAGGCCAGGATAGGGTTAAGGCGTTCACGCTCGAAGGCGCAATTGCCGCTTTGAGGAAACGAAACCTCTCAACAGACGATGTGTCCGATGGGAACGGGAGGGCGACGAAACTCGGGAAGCTGCTTGTTGACTATTCTCTCCATCGAGCAGATGTCCTGAACAGTCATGTCCGCCACGACTTGATGAACGCCGGCGAGGCGAAGGATCTCTATGCCAGGCTCTGCGACAAATACCGACTTCAGGCAGCAAACATTCCGGTCAATAAACAAAGCGGTGACAAGAAAACGATCAACTACATGACCGCCATTGTGAATGTGATCATCGCGGCGCATATTGACTCCGCCCCCTGTGACTATTCGCCTCGCGGACTGACCACATATACGCGGGATGGCAAGCCAGTTCGGACGCTTTCTCGCTGGCTTGATGGAGCATTCCCTTCGATCGTGAACCCTGTGGCTACGTGGGAAATCAAGGAGTACTACTATACGACCACATTTGGCAGCAAAGTGTCGGATGCCATCTACGTGGCGCAGCTCGACGGCATGGAACTCAACGAGCTTCGCCAAACCGAGGGCATCGACGTGCAGCACTATCTAATGGTTGACGCCCGTGACAACTGGTGGAAGAAAGGTAAATCCTACCTCTGCCGGATTGT
This sequence comes from Tepidisphaerales bacterium, assembly GCA_038215325.1. Lineage (GTDB taxonomy): Bacteria > Planctomycetota > Phycisphaerae > Tepidisphaerales > Tepidisphaeraceae > BPJO01. Next base: position 13,313 of record JBBQQZ010000022.1, read on the forward strand.
GGACATGCTTCACATGGGCTTCGCTTCGGAAGTCCTTTTCGGGCGCGAGGTAGAAACACGGCTGCCCGTGTTGGTGAAAGATTGGTCTCGTCTTAACAAGAAACGCGACTCGCTCACTCCTCGTTCGCGCATCCCCGGTGCCGGCAACGAACCCACTACGGCGCGATCAACTGACTGAGCGGCCCAGATATTCCATCGCCAGTTCACTCGCGATCTTCCCCGACAGCGCCACCAGCGGCAGCCCGCCGCCGGGGTGGGTGGCGCCGCCGGCGAAGAACAGGCCGGCGACGTCGCGATCCCGGTTCGGCGGGCGCAGAAACGCCTGCTTCACCCCGTTCCCGCTGATCCCGTAAATGCTCCCCGCGTTCGCGTTGTAATCCGCTTTCAAATCCGCCGGCGTGAAACGGCGCTCGACGACGATCCGCTTCGACAAATCCGTCAGCCCGAACCGCTCCTCCAGCGTCCGCACGATCCGGTCCCGATATCCCGGCCCTTCGCGGACCCAATCGATCGAACCGTCCAGCGGCGGCGCGGAGCAGAGCACGAACAGATTCTCGCACCCGTCCGGTGCCTGTGTCGCATCACTCCGTGTTGATGCGCACACATAGATGCACGGGTCGTCCGGAATCGTTCGCGTCTCAAACATCGCGCGCAAATCCGATCGATAATCGCTTGGCATGAACTTAGTGTGATGCGCGAGCTGCGGATACGTCCCCTCCACGCCCAAGAGCAACGCCATGCCGCTGCCGCCGGGTTCGAGTTTTGCTAAGTTGCGATCGTCGAACTTGCGCCGATATTTTGACTCGACCAGCGCCTGGTACGCGTAGACGACATCCGCGTTCACGATCACCGCGTCCGCATCGATGACGGTCCCATCGGACAACTCCACTCCGCGCACAACGCCCAACGCCTTGCTCCGGGAAGCGTCGGTTCCGTCAATGATGACGCGCTTCACCTCACACCCCGTACGGATTTCCACGCCGAGGTCGCGCGCCAGTTTTTCGACCGCGCGGGCGATCTCGTACAAGCCTCCCTCGACGTACCACGCGCCCAGATCGAGTTCGACGTGCGGGATCACCGCCAGCGTCGCCGGCGCCAGGAACGGGCTGGCGCCGCTGTAGGTCGCGTATTGATAGAGCACTTCGCGCAGGCGCTGCGACCGAATGTCGTGGTCGACGATGCGCGAATACTTTTGAAACATCCCGATTCGCAGCGGGATCGACAGCATTTTCAGCGCATTGAGCGGCGAGAACGCGCCATCGCCGCGCATCGCCTGTTCCGGCGATCGGGTCAGAAAGAATTCGCCGCTGAGATCCCAGATTTTTTGGCCGTAGTCGAGCAGTTTCTCGAACCCGCGCTCGTCCCCGGGCGCGAACTGTTTAACAGCGTTCAGCAGATCGGCGCGTCTGGCGTGCATGGTGAAAGTCGCGCCGTCCGCCCAGACGAATCGCGATACCGGATCGAGCTTTTTTATGGACAAATAGTGACGAATGTCGCGGCCGACATATGAGAACAGGTCCGCGAAGACCAGCGGGAGCGTCAGCAGCGAAGGCCCGGTATCAAATCGGAACGGGCGGTCGTTTGATCGCGTGGGATGGGGGATTTCCCTGTAGTTAAGCTTGCCCCCAATACGCTCGTTCTTTTCAAACAGCGTCACCCGATGCCCCGCGCCAGCAAGCCGCACCCCCGCCGCCAGCCCCCCGATGCCGCCTCCGATGATGGAGATATCTGCACGCGTCTTCATGGTCTTGCCCGGCGTCGCATCCTGTCTGCTACGGCGATTGCTCATCAATTCCAAATGGACGCTCGTTATAGTTCCATCTGCCGATTTAGACACCTGCGCTCGCGGGGATGGAGGGCTGGACCTCGCATCACCGGCAGGCGTATCACCGTCGCTTCAGATCCATCGGCCTGCGTCGCGAGCGATTCTGGATGGACCGATTCATCAAAGGATTCTAGTCATGCTGACGCACGCTCCACATCAGCGGACCTGGCGACGAGGATTTACGCTCGTCGAGTTGCTATTGGTCATTGGCGTAATCGCGATGCTCATCAGCATCCTCCTCCCCGCGCTCGCCTCGGCGCGACGCGCCGCCAACTCCATCAAGTGCCTGGCCAACCTCCGATCGATCGGCCAGGCGATGGTCGCCTACACCAGCGAATTCCGCGGCTACATCCCCGGCAGCGGCAATACGTCGGGCCGCGCGGTCTGGAAGCGCGTGGGCAACAACGCCAACCTGAACAATCCCCCCTACACTGGAATCAGCAATATCTCCTACGTGAACGAGCCCCTCGACTGGCACGGCCCGATCGCCAAGCAGATGGGCCTCAGGCACGCCAAGCTCGACGGCAACGACGGACGCGAACGATTCCGCTACTACTGCGAATCCCCCGTGTTCCTCTGCCCCAGCTACGCCGGCGTGCTCTGGGTGCCCGATTCGAACGGGTCGACGGCTGTCGGGACGATCCAGGCACTTAGCTACGCGTCGGCGAATACCTTCATGCTCAACAGCCGCGACCGCAACGCGCCGTACGGGACCAATAGCGGCTTCCAAGGCAATATCGACATGCCGGGGTCGTTCTACTGGGACGTGCCCAAGAACTACAGCCCCAAGATCACCAGTATCGGGCCGGCATCAAACAAGATATTCGTCGCCGATGCCGCGCGTCGCACGCGAAACTTCACCGCAGGCAGCGTAGCGGCGGGGCAGCCCACCTATCTGCTCACCTCCAGCCCCTCCAGCGTCAACGCCAACGAAAGCATGTTTTCCGACTGGGGCGCGTTCTCCGGCAGCACCCGCTCGTACGACCGCACCGCCATCGCCGGCAACGGAACGACGATCGCGCCCAACGACATCCGCTATCTTTCCTATCGACACGGCACGAGGAAGCCGAACCGGCCCAACGAATCGTATAGACTCAACGCCGTTTTCTTCGACGGCCACGCCGAAGCCCTCGACGCCAACGCCGCCGCCAACCCCGCACTCTGGGTTCCCACCGGCACGGTCTTCGCCACCCCCACCGCCGACGCCAATTCAGGCGACGGCTCGCACATCGTCTACGCCGACGTCCGCGCCCGGTACAACATCACCAACGGATGGGTTTCGCCTTGACGCCCCCGCGGGCATAGACTGCCCGGCCGATGACCTTCACCTACGAATTCGTCCTTCCCCTCCCGATCGCGCGCGTCTGGGACATGTTCCAGGACATGACCACGCTCCTGCCCGCCATCACCCCGCCGCAGCAACAGATGCGGATCGAGCGCGCTGAACCATTGCCGCCCGTGGTGGGCACCGAGCTGATCCTGCTCACCAAATCCCCGATCGGCCGGGTCAGGTGGGTGGCGCGGATCACTGAACTGGTCCCGCCTCATGGCACGATCACCGGCATGGAAGCGCGCTTCGTGGATGAGCAGATCGAAGGCCCGTTCAAATCCTGGCGACACGCCCACGAGTTTGAGGCCATCGACGACCGCTCCACCCGCTGCATCGACCACATCGACTACACCCTCCCTTACGGCCTTCTCGGTCGGCTCGCCAACCCGCTGATCGTCAAACCGGCGCTACGAAAGATGTTCGCGTACCGCGAGCTGAAGCTGCGCGAGCGGGTCTGCTGATCGCTAATACGCCGGACGCCGACGGCAGTCGCCTTTTTTGTCGCAGGCGGGCGCATGATTACACTGTCGCCATGCAGCACGACCGACCCAATATCATCCTCGTCAATTGCGATGACCTCGGCTGGGGCGATCTTGGCTGCACCGGCCACGCCCTGCACCGTACGCCGCATCTCGACCGACTCGCGACCGAGGGCATGCGCTTTACCGATTTCTACCAGGGATCGGCGGTCTGTAGTCCGTCGCGCGGGGGCATGCTCACCGGCTGCTATCCCCGCCGAATCGGCTTTGATCGCTTCGATGGCGGCCACGTCCTCTTCCCCGGTCAGGGCGTCGGCCTCGACCCGAGCGAGATCACCTTTGCCCGCCTGCTCCAGCGGCGCGGCTACGCGACGCAGCTCGTCGGCAAGTGGCATTGCGGCGATCAACCCGCATTTTTACCCACACGCCACGGGTTCGATCACTACTTTGGCCTTCCCTACAGCAACGACATGGGCCGACAGGGAACGCGCCTCGCCATGCCGCCGCTTCCCCTGATGGAAGATGAAGAGGTGATGGAAGCCCAGCCCGACCAGTCGGCGCTGGCGCAGCGGTATGCCGAGCATTCGGTGCGGTTCATCCGGAAGCACCGCGCCGACCCGTTCCTGCTTTATCTGGCTCATATGCACGTACACCTTCCGCTGTACGTGCCCGAGCGCTTCTTGGCCGAATCCACCAACGGCCGCTACGGTGCCGCCGTCGCGTGCATTGACTGGGTCATGGGCGTGATCCTGCATGAACTGCTTCAACTCGGCATCGACGACAACACGCTGATCCTGTTCACCAGCGACAACGGCTCTCGATGCGATTTCGGCCCGAGCAACGGCGAACTGCGGGGCACGAAAGGCTCGACCTGGGAAGGCGGCTTCCGAACCCCCCTCCTGGCGCGCTGGCCGGGCGTGGTGCCCAAGGGCAAAGTCTGCCGCGAGATGGTCACCGGCATGGATTTCCTGCCCACCTTCGCCGAACTCGCTGGCGTTGCCGTCCCCACCGACCGCGCCATTGACGGCCGGTCGTTCGCGTCGCTCCTGCGCGGCGAACCCATTGAAACGCCGCTTCGCGACGCGTTCTTTTACTACAAAGGCGATTCGATCGATGCCGTCCGCGCCGGCCAATGGAAGCTCCACGTCGGCCGGCAGACCCGCACCAGCAACGAGCGAGGTCTGTGTGAGGTTTACGATTTGCACGCCGATCTCGCTGAAACGCGCGATCTTAGTGCCGACCATCCCGAGATCGTCCGCGCGTTGATGGCCCACCTCGATCGCTGCCGCGCCGATCTCGGCGACGTCTCCACCCACACTCCCGGCGCCAACCGCCGCCCGCTCGGCCGCGTCGCCGATCCGAAGCCGCTGACGACTTTCGACCCCAACTGCCCCTACTACATGGCTGCGTACGATCTGGCCGACGTCGGCTAACGGCCCGGCCTGTTGACTCCCATTTGGTAGGGGCGAGGCATGCCTCGCCCGAGATGGCCATTCGACGTTCGCGGGCGACGCATGCGTCGCCCCTACAGGCGTGTGTCAGCCGTGATAGTTATTACTCGTTCGCGCTGCCTACCATGGGGGATGCTGAATAAGCCTGCTTCTGTCCGCGGCTGGAGTTGGAAAGCGTTTTTCCGATGGTTGCTGGCGGTGCTGTTTATCCTCGCGGGGATGAACCATTTCCAGAGCCCGGACTTTTATCGACGCATCGTGCCGCCTTCGTTTCCTGCGCCGGCGGTGCTGGTGGCGGTCAGCGGGGTTTTTGAGATCGTCGGCGGATTGGGACTGTTGGTCCCCCGCCTGCGACGGATCGCGGGCTGGGGATTGATCGCGCTGTTGGTCGCGGTGTTCCCCGCGAATATTTATATGACGCTTTATCCGCAGGTGAGTGCAGACCTGAACATCCCCACCTGGCTGCTCTGGCTTCGATTGCCGTTGCAGTTTGCTGCC
>JBBQQZ010000023.1:0-18827 GCA_038215325.1 Tepidisphaerales bacterium
CACGACGACCACGCCGAACACACCGACGAAGTGAAGCTGTCGGCGGCGGCGGTGAAGCTGGCGGGGATTCGAGTGGAGAAGGCGGCGAAGCGTGCTCACACCGCCAGCTTCGTCGCGCCAGCGCGGGTGTCTTTCAATACCGACGCAATGGCGCATGTGGGCTCGGTGGTGCGCGGACGAGCCGTGGAAATAAAGGTGAAGGTCGGGGATGCGGTGAAGACCGGCGACGTGTTGCTGATCGTGGAGAGCCCGGAACTGGGCAAGTCGCAGAGCGAGTTCCTCCAGCGGCGCACCGAGGCCGAGGTCGCCGCGGCATCGGTCGGGCCGGCGAAGGACTCGTACGACCGGGCCAAGCAGCTATTCGATGAGAGCCAGGGCATTTCGCTGGCGGAGGTGCAGAAGCGCGACGTTGACTACCGCGCCGCCGTCGGTGCCAAAGCCACCAGCGAGGCGGCGATGAACGCCGCGGAGAACGAGCTGCACCTGCTGGGCTTGTCGCAGGCGGACGTGCTGAAATTGGTCGAGACGCGCGAGATCGATCCCCGCTACGCCGTGCGCGCCCCGATCGACGGGCAGGTGATCGAGCGGGAGATCACGCTAGGCGAACTGGTCGGGCCGGAGAAGGAAAAGCTGATGGTGCTGGCGGATACGTCGGTGTACTGGGTGCTCGCGGACGTGCCCGAGGCGCGGCTTGGGGAGATCGGCGTGGGGAGCAAGGCGGACCTGGTGCTCGCGGCGCTTTCGGGCGCGGCGGTCGCGGGAGAAGTGTCGCAGGTGGCGGCGGAGGTGGATCCGAACACGCGGTCGGCGCGCGTGCGCATCGTCGTGGAGAACGGCAACGGCAAACTCAAGCCCGGCATGTTCGCCCGCGCCACGCTTTACGCCGCCGGCGCTGAAGCGGTGCTGACGATCCCGGACGAAGCGGTACAGACGACCGAGGGGAAGCCAAGCGTTTTCGTCCCGGTCAAAGGCGAGGCGAACACGTTCGCCCGCCGCGAGGTCACCGTCGGCAAGCCGGCCGGCGGGTACGTGCCGGTGATTGCGGGATTAGAGGAAGGCGAATCGCTGGTGGTCAGCGGGTCATTCGTTTTGAAGGCGGAGTTGGGTAAGTCGGAAGCGACTCACGACCACTGAGCCGCATGGTGTATCGAGTTTTTTTGAAAGGAGTTTCGTTATGCGTCTGAAATCTCTCACGATCGTTGCGGCCGTTGCCGCGCTGGCGCTTGGGGTGGTGGTGCAGGCCGAGGAGGCCAGGAAGGAAAAGGAGAAGCACAAGCTCGGAAGGCAGAAAATCGGTGACTACACCGTGTCAGTGATCGTCGTCGGCGACATGCACGAGGACAAGGAAATCGACTTCGACGTCAAACTGATCGACGCCAAGACCGATCCGAAGTCGCTGCGTGCCTGGATCGGCGCCGAAGACGCCAAAGATAGCGAGAAGGCCTCTCTCACCAAGAAGACCGCCACCTTCGGCGGGACCGCCAAGGTGCCAAGCCCGCTGCCGGAGAAGGCGAAGATCTGGGTCGAGATCGAAACCGACGCCGGGACCGCCAAGGGGTCGTACGAAGACAAGCACGACCATAAGCACTGAGGGAACGGCCGATTGTTGATTGCCGACTGCCGATTGCACGCGGCGTCACGCCCTTCATTCGGCAATCGGCAATCCGCCGGAGTCTGACGATGCTCGAAAAGATCCTGAAGTTCTCGATCCAGAATCGCTGGTTGGTGGTCGTGTTGACGGTGATCGTCATCGCGATCGGTGTGCGTTCGCTCAGTCTACTGCCCATCGACGCGGTGCCGGATATCACGAACAACCAGGTTCAGATCAACACCGTGACGGCGTCGCTGTCGCCGCTGGAGGTGGAGAAACAGGTGACGTTCGCGATCGAGACGCAGTTGGCCGGGATCCCGGGGCTGGAATCAACGCGGTCGATTTCACGAAACGGGTTTTCGCAGGTGACCGCGATCTTCCGGGATGACGTGGATATCTACTTCGCCCGGCAGCAGGTGACCGAGCGCCTCGGCGAGGCGCGCGAGAGCCTGCCGCCTGGCGCGGAGCCGATGATGGGCCCGATCTCGACCGGGCTGGGCGAAATCTACATGTACACCGTTGAGTTCCAGCACCCGCATGGACAGGGTGCGACGGTTGCCGACGGACAACCGGGTTGGCAAAGCGACGGAACGTACCTGACGCCGGAAGGCCGCACGCTCAAGGGAGACGTCGAACTGTCGAGCTACCTTCGTGAGGTCCAGGACTGGATCATCCGGCCGCAGTTGAAGGGTGTGAAGGACATCGCGGGCGTCGACGCGATCGGCGGGTACGTGAAGCAGTATCACGTGCAGCCGGACCCGATGAAGCTGGTCAGCTACGGGCTGACATTTCACGAGGTGATCGAGGCGCTGGAAAAGAACAACGTCAGCACCGGCGCGGGCTACATCGAACACAAAGGCGAATCGTATCTTGTGCGCGCCACCGGGCGCGTGCAGACGCTGGGGGAAGTGGAGACGATCGTGGTCGGCGCACGGCGTGGCACGCCGATCTACGTGCGGGATGTGGCGACGGTGGGCGTGGGACGAGAGTTACGAACGGGTTCGGCGAGCCTGAACGGGGACGAGGTGGTGGTGGGGACCGTGATCATGCTGGTGGGTGCCAACAGCCGCACGGTCGCGCAGGCGGTGGATGAGAAGATGACCGAGGTAAACCGCAGCCTGCCGCCGGGCATCGTGGCCAGGACGGTGCTCAACCGCACGAAGCTGGTCGATGCCACGATTGCCACGGTACGCAAGAATCTGCTGGAAGGCGCGATCCTGGTCGTGGTGATTCTGTTCGTCATGCTCGGCAACATCCGGGCCGCGCTGATCTGCGCGATGGCGATCCCGATCTCCATGCTCATGACCGCCACCGGCATGGTGCAGAGCAAGATCAGCGGCAACCTGATGTCGCTGGGCGCGATCGACTTCGGCTTGATCGTCGACGGGGCGGTCATCATCGTCGAGAACTGCCTGCGAAGGCTTGGCATTCGCCAGCATGAGCTGGGTCGCGTCCTGACGCGCAACGAGCGGCTGCACGAGGTCTTCGAAGCCACCAAGGAGGTGCGCGGCGCCACCGTGTTCGGCGAAGCGATCATCATCATCGTTTACTTCCCGATCCTGGCGCTCACCGGCGTGGAAGGCAAGATGTTCCACCCGATGGCGATGACGGTCATCTTCGCGCTGGCGGCGGCGTTCGTGCTGTCGCTGACGCTCGTGCCTGCGCTGGTGGCGATGCTCGTCACAGGCAAGGTGAGCGAGAAGGAACTGTTCTTCATGCGTTGGGCGAAGTCGGCGTACGCACCGGTGCTTCGCGGCGCGGTGCGAGCGCGGCTGGTGGTGGTGCCGGCGGCGGTGGTGGCGTTCGGGCTGTCGGTCTGGCTCTTCACTCGATTGGGACAGGAGTTTATCCCGACCCTGGATGAGAAAGACATCGCGATGCACGCGATGCGCATCCCGAGCACGTCGCTCACCCAGTCGCAGGCGATGCAGACGCAGGTGGAGCAGGCGCTATCGAAGGTGCCGGAGGTGGCGTTTGTTTACAGTAAGATCGGCACGGCGGAGCTGGCGTCGGACCCGATGCCGCCGAACGTGTCGGATACGTTCATCATGTTGAAGGACCGGGAGCAGTGGCGAAGCGAAGAGGAGTTGGACCGGCTGGTCGCCGAGCTGCAAGAAGAGGCGGAGAAGACCGCGTCGCACGGAGACGAGCACGACGACGGCGGCCACGACGAACACGAGCAAGGCCACGCGGTTGTCGAAGGTCACAAGGGCAAGCTCATCAAACTGTTGGAGCTGACGCTTGGCGACGTGCCAGGCAACAACTACGAGTTCAGCCAGCCGATCCAGATGCGGTTCAACGAACTGATCGCCGGCGTGCGTGGCGACGTGGCAGTGAAAGTATACGGCGACGATTTCGACACCATGCGTGCCAGCGCCAACGAAATCCTGGGCGTGATCCAATCCATCCCCGGTGCCGCCGACGCGAAGGTGGAGCAGACGACGGGATTGCCGGTGCTGACGGTTGATATCAATCGCGACGCGATCGCGCGGTACGGGCTGAACGTGTCAGACGTGCAGGACGTGGTTGCGATCGCGATGGGCGGTCGGTCGGCGGGGCTGGTGTTTGAGGGGGATCGACGCTTCGAGCTGGTCGTGCGCATGCCTGATGAGATTCGCGGGAAGATCGGCGAACTGGAGAACCTGCCGATCCCATTGCCGCAATCGGAAGGCGAGATGATGGTCGCGTCAACGGATCGCGTATCGGCGGGCATGCCGGCGTTCGTGCCGCTGGGGAGCGTGGCGACGATCGACGTGGCGGAGGGGACGAACCAGATCAGCCGGGAGAATGGGAAGCGCCGGATCGTAGTGCAGGCGAACGTGCGCGGGCGCGATCTGGGGTCATTTGTCGCGGAAGCGCAGGAGAAGGTGGGCAAGATCAAGATCCCCGCCGGCAACTGGGTGGTGTGGGGCGGGCAGTATGAAAACCTGGTGGCGGCGAAGAACCGGCTGTCGGTCGTCGTGTCGGTCTGCTTCATGTTGATTTTTTTGCTGCTGTTCAGCACGTTCAAATCGGTGAAGGACGCGCTGCTGGTCTTCAGTGCCGTGCCACTCGGACTGACGGGCGGGATTTTGGCGCTCTGGCTTCGCGGCATGCCGTTCAGCATCTCGGCGGCGGTGGGGTTCATCGCGCTGTCGGGGGTGGCGGTGCTGAATGGGTTGGTGATGGTCAGTTTCATCAACCAATTGAGACGCGAAGGGTTGGGTCGCGACGAAGCGATCTTGCGCGGGTGTCTGACTCGACTGCGGCCGGTGCTGATGACCGCGCTGGTGGCGTCGCTGGGCTTTGTGCCGATGGCGATCGCGAGCGGCGCCGGGGCCGAGGTGCAGAAGCCGTTGGCGACGGTCGTGATCGGCGGGCTGGTGACCAGCACACTGCTTACGCTGGTGGTGTTGCCGGCGTTGTATCGGTTGTTTTCGGGCCGCGAGGATGACGCCAGGCAGAGCCCCCAGACCGCCGTCGCGTGATGCGGTTTCGCCAAGGCGGTCGTTTTCTGCCCACGCGACGGGATCCGGGGTGGCCTTCGTCGTGAAGTCGTGCGGGTAACGACGATTCCAGGCCTTCGCAAGCGGTTGGTGCCGCGTCCGGAGTCGTGATATCAGGCAAAATACGTGCCGATGTGAGACGATTTTCTCTCTCATCCAACGATCCGCGTTCCGGCGGGTATATAGGGGTGTGCGTCCATTTGATGAGCGGCCAGGGCCGCGAATCCGCGGAGGAAACCGTCCATGCCTGCGACTGTAGTCTCACAATCCCCCTCTGCCGTCCTGGCGGAACTGAAAACCGTCCGCGAGAAGGTGCTGGCAGAGGTTCGCAAGTCGATCATCGGCCAGCAGCAGGCGATCGAACACGTGCTGACCGCTCTATTTGTGGGCGGTCACTGCCTCATCCAAGGCCCGCCCGCGACCGCAAAAACGGCGCTTGTGGCAACGCTTGCACAGGTGATGGCGCTGGATTTCAAACGCATTCAGTTCGCGCCCGACCTCATGCCCTCCGATATCTCCGGGACGGAAATCCTCGAAGAAGACCAGACGACCGGCAAACGCTTCGTCAAATTCGCCAAAGGGCCGGTGTTTACGAACCTGCTGATGGCGGATGAGATCAACCGGACCCCGCCCAAAACGCAGGCGGCGCTCCTGGAGGTAATGCAGGAACGCCAGGTGACGGTCGGCGGGCAGACGATGCCGCTTCCCACGCCATTTTTCGTGCTCGCCACCCTTAGCAGCATGGAACAGGAAGGCAGCTACAAACTCCCCGAGGCGCAGCAGGACCGCTTCATGCTGTCGATCGAGATGAACTATCTCACGCAGGACGAAGAGGTGACGGTCGTTCGCCACTCGACCGGCGCGAAAAAGATCGAACTCCAGAAAGTGATCGGCGGGGAAGACCTGCTGCGTTTTGCTGCGGCGATCCGCTCGGTGATTCTTCCGCCAGCGCTGGGGACGTATATCGTTGACCTCGTCGCGGCGACACGTCCGACGGTGGCGGGGGCGCCGGATTTTGTGAAAGACTACATCAGTTGGGGTGCCGGTCTGCGGGCGAGCCAGAACATCGCGCTGGCGAGCAAGTCCGTCGCCGGGCAGGACGGGCGCGATACCGTAACGATCAGCGACATCCGCAAGGTGATCGTCCCGATCCTGCGTCACCGCATCGGCCTGTCGTTCGCTGCGGATGTCGATCACATGACCGTTGAGACGATCATTGATCGTCTGCTAAAATTCGTACCAGCGCCGACGGGGTCGCACGCATAATGGATTTGAATGAACGCGAAGGAACGAAGACGCGAAGCGCGATTCAGGAACGCATTTTTCGCCCCTTCGCATCTTCGCGTTTAACACCTGTTTGAAGGACGAACAATCGTGACTGAAGCAACAGACGCAGCCCACGCCGTGGCCGCCCTCGCGGAAAGCAAGAACCGCATCCTCGCCGAGATCCGCAAGGTGATCGTCGGGCAGGAAGACGTCGTCAACGACGTCATCACCAGTTTTTTCGCCGGCGGACACTGTCTGATCACCGGCGTGCCGGGGCTGGCCAAGACGCTGCTCATCAGCAGCATCAGCCGTGCGCTGGATCTGAAATTCAGCCGCGTGCAGTTCACGCCCGATCTGATGCCATCAGATATCACCGGCACGGAAGTGCTCGAGGAAGACAAAGCCGCCGGCAAGCGGCAGTTGCGGTTCCGTCCGGGTCCGATCTTTACGAACATCCTGCTTGCGGACGAAATCAACCGCACGCCGCCCAAGACGCAGTCGGCATTGCTCGAAGCGATGCAGGAACACCAGGTCACGGTCAGCGGCAATACCTATCGTCTGGAAGAGCCGTTCTTCGTGCTCGCGACGCAGAACCCGGTCGAGCAGGAAGGAACGTATCCGCTGCCGGAAGTGCAGCAGGACCGGTTCATGTTCAGCCTGGTGATCGATTATCTGCCCAAGGCGCAGGAAGTGGCCGTGGTGAACGCGACGACGAGCACGAGCGTGGCCGACATTGACAAGGTGATGGACGGCAAGGAACTGATGCAGCACCAGCAGTTGATCCGCGAGACACCGGTCGCCGAAGCGGTGCTGCGGTACGCGGTGGCGCTGGTCGCCACCAGCCGGCCTCAGAGCGCCGACGCGCCGAAATTTATTACGGACTATGTCAGTTGGGGTGCCAGCGTTCGCGGCTCGCATTACCTGGTGCTCGCCGCCAAGGCCCGCGCGGTGCTGTCGGGCCGGGCGCACGTGTCGATCCAGGACATCCAGGCGGTGGCGATCCCGGTCCTGCGAAACCGAGTCATCACTAACTTCCACGCGGCGTCGGAAGGCATGACGTCCGAATCGGTCATCAAAAAACTGATCGAAACCGTGCCGCAGCCGAAGAGCGGACTATAGGAAAGAACGGAAGTCGCGCGTGGTGAGTGGCTGGATCCATCTCGCCACTGACCACTGACCACTCGCCACTCACCCATGGCTCAACCGACCTATCTCAATCTCGCCACCCTCGCCCGCATCCGCAATTTGCAGTTGCTGGCAAAGACCGTCGTCGAGGGTTTTATCCAGGGGCTGCACAAGTCGCCGTTCCACGGTTCGTCGGTCGAGTTCTCCGAGCACCGCCCGTATGCCGCCGGGGATGAGATCAAGCGGATCGACTGGAAGCTGTACGCCAAGGTCGATCGCTATTACGTCAAACAGTACGAAGCCGAGACCAACCTGGTCTGCAACATCCTGCTCGATGCGTCGGCGTCGATGGCGTATCAGTCCGATCCGAAGGGTTTGTCGAAGTTGCAGTACGGCTCGTTCCTTGCGGCCTGCCTGGCGCATTTCATGATCGGCCAGCGCGACGCGACGGGGCTGACGACCTTCGACAGCGAAATCCGCTCGGTTATCCCGCCCAAGCTGTCGCCGACACATTTGCGCCGGATCCTGAGCGAGTTGGAAAACACCAAGCCTGGCAGCCAGACGCAGGTCGCCGGCGCGATGAACAAGCTGGCGGATACGATGAAGCGCAAGGGCCTGGTCGTACTGATCAGCGACCTCATCGACGACGTCGACGCCATCAAGTCGGCCTTGCGGCGCTTCCGGTTTCAGGGCCACGACATCATCATCTTCCACGTGATGGACAACGCCGAACTCACTTTCCCCTTCGACCGCATGATGCAGGTGCAGGACTTGGAGAGCGGACAGCAGACGCTGGTGGCACCGCAGTCGATGCGCGAAACCTACATGCAGCAGCTCAAGCAGTTCCTGCACGATGTCGAAAAGGCCGCCGGCGATGTGAAGGCGGACTACAAGCTGTTTGATACCAACACGCCGCTGGAGATCGCGTTGAGTGAGTACATGTACAAGCGGAGCCAGCTCGGATGATCAGTTTTCACCATCCGTACCTGCTGCTTGCGATCGCCGCGGCCGTACTGCCGCTGTTGATCTATTTCTTCACGCGCGATCGCGTGTTGATCGTGCCGTTCTCGACGCTGCGATTCTTCGCCGGCACGTCGGTGAAGTTGGTGCGCCGTAAGAAATGGCTGGAAACGCTGCTGCTGGCGCTGAGGATGCTGCTGATCGTGCTGGTCGCGTTCGCGTTCGCGCGTCCCTTCCTCCAGAAGAAAGCCGCCGCCGGCGCGGATGGGAAGACGAAGCTGGATGACGCGGTCGTGCTGCTGGTGGATATCTCGCAGAGCATGTCGCGCCCCGGCGCTTGGAAGCAGGCGATGGACAAAGCCGAAGCCGCGATCGGGTCGGCGACGGTGTCGCTGGTGGCGTTCGATCAGTCGCCGCAGGTGGTCAGCACCTGGGCCGACGCGGATACGACCCGCGCAAAGCTGCGCACACTCGAACCGCAGGCGACGGGCACGGACCTTATTGCCGCGCTCCGCAAAGCCGACGAGTTGCTGACCGACGTCGCCGCCGAGAACAAGCGGGTGGTGCTGGTGAGCGATCTCCAGCGTGTCGGCCTGCCTCCCACCGCCGCCACCTTCAAGCTATCTGCCGGCGTTGTTTTGCAGATCGAACCCGTCACCGCCGACGCGCCGTCGAAGGTGGCGATCGTCGAGGCGAACCTGCCGCAGAACGTGGTCGCCGACAACAACGCCCAGTCGATCACGCTCCGCCTCGCCAACTTCACCGCCGAGCCGTTGAAGGACGTCACGGTCGATCTCGCACTGGCGAACCAGCCCGTGCAGACGCAAACGCTGACGCTCCCCCCGAATCAAAAACTGACCGCCGCGTTCCGCGCCGTGCTCAAGAACAGCGGCGACCACGCCGGCACCCTCACGCTCAAGACGCCCGACGGCACGAGCAAGGTCTATCTCAATCCGTTCGTCCTCCCCCGGATCGGCGTCACGATCCTGACCAATTCCCAAGACGTCACGCGCCCCGGAAGCAGCGCGTTCTTCCTGTCCAAAGCCATCGATCCCGGCGACGGATCACCGTTTGAGGTGAAAGTACTGAACGGGTCAGGCCCGGTGGATCTCAAGGACACGTCCGTGCTGATTATCGCCGATCTGGCGAATGTCTCGCCTTCGTTGAAGCAGCAGATCGCCGACTTCCACAAGTCCGGCGGCGGGGTGCTGCTGCTCCCGGGGACGCGCACGGATCCCGCAAAGTTCACCGCCGATTTCGGCTCGATCGCGCCGGCACAACTGCGGCGGATCATCAAGGCGTCCGACACGCGGAAGGGGGGCACCAAAGCCATCATCACCAAGGTCGAACTCGATCACGCGATTCTCAGTGTCTTCCAGCGCCCGCACAGCGGCGATTTCTCGGCCGTCGGGTTCACTCAGTATTGGGAAGTGACCGACTCGCAGCTTTCGCGCGTCCCGCTTCGCCTCGACGACGGCAGGCCGTTCATGCTGGAGAAGGGGGCTGAGAAGGCCGGGTCGGTTGTCCTGCTGGTCAGCCCGCCGGACATGACGTGGAACAACCTGCCCCAGCGCGCGATCTACCTGCCGCTGCTGCACCAGACGCTCCGCTATCTCGCGGTGCGATCCGAAACGCCCACCACCTACCAGATCGGGGAAGTGCTATCGATCCCACCCGGCCACAAGCTCCGCGACCCCGCCGGCCAGTCGCACAGCGGCGGGTTGCTCATCGCCAGCCAAACCGGGCATTACGTGCTGCTGGATAGCGCTGATAAGCCCGTCATCACCTACGCCGTCAACACGCCGCTCAACGAAAGCGATGCCGCGACGATCCCCGTCGAAGAACTAAAGGCCGCCGTCGTGCATCCGGAAACCAACGCCGCCTCCACCGACGGCAACATGGTCGCGGACGGCGCGGGGGGGCGGGAACTCTGGTCGCTTATCATCGCCACCGCGCTGGTATTGGTCGTCACGGAACTCTTCGTATCGAACCGCGTCCCAAGGCATTGAGGATACGAATATGGCAAACGCTCAGCCGCAATACGCTCAACTCGCCCAGCGCCTCGGCGTCGCCCGTCGGGCGTACAAGCGCACCGGCGCGTTCGCCGGCGCGATCGTGTTCCTGATCGAAGCCCTCGGCACGATCGCGATCGTCGTCGCCGCCGATGTGCTGTTCGACCTTGCCCCCGCCGGCCGAATCGCGCTGTTCGTCATCGGCGCCAGCGCGTTGGCGGTATTCGCGTTTCGACACATCGTCAGGCCGCTGCTGCAACCCATCACCGATCAGCAACTCGCTCTCTATCTTGAACAGCGCAACCCGCAGTTCGAAGGTTCGCTCATCGCCGCCACCGAGTTCGGCCCGCAGAGCTACTCGGGACGCGTCGCGGAGATCGTCGAAAGTATTCTCGATCAGGCGATCGTCCGCGCTGGCAAGTTTGATCTGCGCAAGGCGATCGATTTTGCGCGATTGCGCAAGTACGGGGTGGTCGCGCTGGTGCTGATCGGCATCTACCTCGTCGCCGCCGTCACCATGCCGCAGGCGGTGAGCCGAAGGTTCGCGCGCGTTTTGACGCCGTGGAAACCCGTGCCGCAGGATGTTGAGCAGATCGCCCAGCCGCCCAGGGTGCTTGCGCCGCTTACGATCTCCCTCAACCTCGGCGACACTTCGCTGGTTCGCGGCGGCACCCTCAGCCTCCAGGCGAACGCAAATCGCCGGCCGAACCAGAGCGTTAATTTCCACTTCCGCTCTCTCACCGCTGGCGGTGAATGGAAGCGGGTGGGCATGAGCGAGACGGATCAGCTCAATACCTACGCCCTCACGCTGCCCGATATCAACGAAGACCTTGAGTACTTCGTCTCCGCCGAGAACACCAAGAGCGATCCGCACCGCGTGAGCGTCTACGATCCGCTCCTGATCAAGTCGTTCGAAGTGGTGACGAAGTTCCCGTCTTACCTGCGTTTCGCTGATCGCGTGGAAACGCCGGGCACCCCGGACGTTTCGGCACCGGCGGGCTCGAACGTCAGCATCCGCGCGATCACCAACGGACAGCTCAAGAGCGGCAAGTTCGCGTCCGTCGACTCCACCGAAGTCCCCACCACGATCATCGGCGAAAACCAGCCGGCGGCGAGCTGGTCGATGGCGGTGACCAGGGACGAAACTTTCACCCTCAGCCTCACCGACATCCACGGCCAGACCGTCACCACGCCCACGCCCTCCACGCTCACCTGCATCATCGATCGTCCGCCGACGGTAAAGCTGACGTCGCCCGCGATGCAGGTGCCGAGCAACCCGATGGGCGAAATCGCGTTCGTCGCGGATATCGCCGACGATCTGGCGCTGGAAGGCACCGAACTCGTCGTCACGCGCGGCGTCGATCCGGCCGCGAAGCCGACGCGATACCCGCTGACCGTCACCGGTGAAACGCCCGCGGGGCTCGGCATGACCAGCGCCCGCGCGGCCGGAACGCTCATGCTCGAAACCCTGTCGCCAAAGCTCGTCCCCGGCGAACTGCTCATGGCGTACGTCGAAACGAAGGATCGCAAGGGGCAGACGATGCCCAGCGATCTGGTGCAGATCACGGTCGTCACGTACGAATCGTGGGCGGTCTTCAGTCCCGAGCAGCACGAGGGCGGGCCGCTGGTGACGTATCCGCTGGAACCAGTTCTACATGCGGCGTGGCGTCTGTACAGCACGTCAGGCCAGATGGCGCCGCTGGAGCTGAATAAGCAGGCTGAGGAATTGGCCGCGGCGATGGTGAATGCGAAAGGGGCGTTGCTTCCGTACTTCGATCCGACCGACGTCACCGATCCTGTGAAACTCGACCACGGTGCCAAGGCGATGAAACTGGCGCACGCCGGCCGCGACGCGCTCCTGAGGCATGACATGGCGGATGCGGTCGCGCAGTTGCGCGCTGCGGTCGCGGAACTTGTGGCGGCGGGGGTGGTCGATGTCGTCGTGATCACCAAGCCGCCGCCGGGCGGTACGGCGCAGTCGTCGGAGTTGGAGAAGGTCGTGACGAAAATGACTGCGCTGGTGGATCAAACGCCCACCGGCGGCGCATCGCCCGAAGCTCGCAGCGAGAATGACGCCGCCGCGGATGCAGCCAAGCAGATGGAGAAGGCTGCTGAGCTGGAGAAATCCGCCGCGAACCTTGCGGAGAAACTCACCAAGGCCGCTGAAATGAAGGACGGCGGCGAGAAGAAGGCCGCGCCCGAGGCGGAGAAACTCGCCACCCAGGCCGCCGACGCCGCGAAGGCGACCAAGGACGCCGCCGGCACCGATGCCGCCAAGCAGGCTGCGGCGCAAGACATCGCCGATGCCGCCAAGAACCTGAAAGACGCCGCTGAAGCCGGCAAGACCGGAAAGGCCGACGAGGCCGCCGCCAAGGCGGGTGCCGCGCAGCGCCAACTCGCCAGCGCCAAGGCCAAGCTGACCGGCGCGTCGCAGGAAAACGTCGACAAGTCTCTCGACAAAGCCGAGGAACTCGCCGCCGCCGCGGCGCGCAAGCAAGGCGAGTTGATTGAGAAGACCGAAGCCGCCGACAAAGCCGCAGCGCCGCAGAAGAAAGACGCCGCTGGCAGCGTCGCAACTGAGCAGGTCAAGCTGACGAAAGACATCAAGGAACTCGCCGGCGCGATCGACGGCCTAAATAAAGCCGGCTCCGCCGGCGCGGTGAAGGCCGACACGGCCAAACAGGTGCAAAAGGCGAACGACGACCTGAAGAAGGGTCGGCTCGAGCAGAAGATCGCCAACGCCGCCATCAAGCTCGCCGCCGGCGACATCAAGGGCGCTCAGGCGGAGCAGCAGAAGATCAAGGACGTGCTGGAGAACGTCGGCGACTCGCTGAAGAACGCCGGCGGGACTCGCGCCGGCGACGTCGCCACTGCGCTCAAGCGCGCCAAGGACGATGCTGCCGCCGCGAAGGCGAATCTGGACAAGCTCGGCAAGGAAGCCGGTACCGACGCCAGGAAGGAATTGGCCGACAAGACCGCGGACGAACTCGCCCGGCTGGCGCGGGCGCTACAGCAGCGCGACCTGTCCAACGGCAATAAGGAGTTCACCGCCGACGCCGAGGCCATCGGCACCGCCGTCAAGAATCTTGCCAAGCTGTCGGACGAACTGGAGAAAGTCCCCGCCAAGCGCGGCAGTCTTGCGAAGATCACCACGCGCGTGCAGGAACACCTCGAAGCGGAGTATCAGACGACGCTCAAGAGCAAGGAACTTTTCGCCGCCCAGCGCGAAGAATGCCCGCCGGAGTATCGTCCGCTGGTGAACAAGTACTTTGAAGCGATCGCGACCGACGCCAAGTAACCAGATTCGACCCGGAAGCAGGAAACGACCCGTGACTCGACTGTTCGAAATGCTCTTCAACCACTCGCCCGCCGACTTCGCACGCGGCAAGTGGGTCTTCACCAGCCCGTTGCCGGGCGAATTGCGCCTCGTGCTGTCTATCGTGCTTTTGGGGCTGGTCTTCTGGCTGTATCGCCGCACGAACGTCGCCAAGCCCTCGACGCGGCGATGGCTGATGGGCCTGCGTTTTGCGATCGTCGGCCTGCTGCTGTTTGTACTCGGCGCGCCGGCGCTTCGTATCAGTGAGCCGAACAAGGAATCGCTTTTCACTGCCGTGATGGTCGATACGTCGCAGTCGATGACGGTGTCTGATGTCGCGGGCGCGTCGCGGATCACCGCGGCGCGGGAGGCGCTGTTCGCGGGCGACAAGTCGATCGTCCCGCAACTTGCGGAAAAGAGCCAGGTCGTGCTCTACACCTTCTCGGATCAGGTGCGACGCGCCACTCATAAGGATCTGGCTGACGCCAGCGGTTCTCGGACGGACTTGTTCGGGAGCATTCGCAGTGTTGATAACGAACTTCGTAGCGTGCCGCTTGGCGCGGTGCTGCTGGTGACCGACGGCTCTCGCAATACCGGCGGCGCCGCGATGGATGCGGCACGGCTGCTGGAAGCACGCGGCACGCCGCTTTACGTGCTTGGCGTCGGCGAAGCGAATCCGCCTCGCGATCTGGAAGTCGTCCAGGTTCTGGCACCCGCGGTCGTGCCGGTGGGATCGCAGGCGGATATCGACGTTACGATTCGCCACACCGGCTTCACCGAACCATTCGATCTGCTTTTGAAGCGAGGCGAAGAGCTCGTCATCACCCGCAAGATCACGCCCGAAGCCGGCAGCGACCTCCAGCGCGTGCGACTGGCCGTCACGCCGGATAGCCCGGGCAGCGCCGCGTACAAAGTCGAGATCCCCGAAGGACAAGGCGAGGCGATCGCACAGAACAACGCCCGCGACTTCCTCATCAACTGCAAGGACGACCGCCTTCCCGTACTCTACGTCGAAGGCAGCCCGCGGATGGAGTACCGCTTCCTTCGCCGGGCGCTGGTGCGCGATCCGACCTTTCGCCTCGTCGGGCAATTGCGACTCAACACCGGACGGTTCTACCTTCAGGGCGCGGGACCGGACGAAGAGTATCTGAAGGAGGGCTTCCCGGATTCGATGGAGAAGCTCGGCAAGTTCAAGGCGATCGTGCTCGGCGATATCGAGGCGGCGTACTTCACGCCCCAGCAGCAGCAGATGATTGAAGACTTCGTCAAGCTCCGCGGCGGCGGGCTGCTGATGCTGGGCGGGGTGAACTCGTTCGGTCCCGGCGGATACGCGACGACGCCCGTGGGGCGTTCGCTGCCGGTTTCAATGTCCGCCAGTGACGGTCGGTACTCGGATCAGCAGTTCGCGGCGCAGATCGCCGGGCCGCTGGATCATCCGGTCATGCGGCTTTCGATCGATCCGGTCGAGAGCAAGCTGCTGTGGGACAATGCCCCGCCCTTGATCGGTGTCACGCCGACCTCGGGTGTCAAACCCGGCGCGACGCTGCTGCTTGAGCAACCCGATACGCGTAAGCCCGTGCTCGCCGTACAGAACTACGGCCAGGGTCGAACTGCAGCGTTCACCAGTGGCGGGAGCTGGTACTGGCAGGTGTCGCAGCCTTCGGCGGATGAGTTCCATGAGCGGTTCTGGAAGCAGCTCGTCCGCTGGCTCGCGGTAGGCGCGCAGGACATGCTCACCCTTTCCACCGACGCCTCCGTCTACAGCCGCGGCGATCCGGTCACCCTCACCGCATCGGTCCTGGGCAAGGATCTGCGTCCTCTCAATGACGCCATCGTCACCGCGACCCTCATCGACGCACTCGGCAACAAGCAATCGTTTCCAATGGACTGGATCCTCTCGCAGGAGGGTGTTTACACCGCCCGGTATGTGCCGGATCAGCTCGGGCAGTACCAGGTGAGCGTGCAGGTCGAAGGCTGGACCAGCGCCGCTGCCGAGGCGGCATTTGTTGCCAGCGACAGCACGATCGAGTTCGCCGACGCGTCGCTGAAACGCGATCTCCTGCGTGACATGGCCGAGCGGACCAGGGGAAAGTACTTTGATCTCGCCGACGCCAGCCAACTTCCCCAAGCCGTCCTCGACGGCATACGGTCGGCGGCGCTGGCGACCACCGTTCCGAACGAACTCCCGCTGTGGGACATGCCGATCCTGCTTGTGATCTCGATCGGCCTGTTTGGCGTGGAGTGGCTCGTGCGTCGTCGAAGTGGGCTATCATAGGGTGTCAGGTTTCGAGAATTAAAGATGATTGACCACCGCAAGATTATCGCCCCGCCACCGTCGGGCCTGGCGCGTCGCGAGTTTCTAGGTACCACGCTGCGTACGCTCGTCGGTGCCGGTGCCGCCTACGCGGCGCAAGACCTGATCCTCGGCAGCCGCGCTTTCGGTGTCGAACCGACGGCGAAGGCGGGTAAGGCGGCGGACCTTATCCAGGACGCCAGCGTCCCGCTACGCACCGGGCAGTTCGTTTTCCCACGCCTGCGTTTCTCCGTCACCGACGAAACCACCGACCTCTGGAACATCAGCCCCATCGGCGACGCCAATCTTCGTCACAAACTGGCCGAGCTGACGAACATCAACGTCAGCCGAGAGCCGCGCGTCGTCACCCTCGGCGACTTCGACGACATGGCCCGCAATCCCCTCGTCTTCATGACCAGCGAAGGCAATTTCAAACTGACTGAGCAGGAAGAAAGGAACTTTAAGGAATACCTCGATCGTGGCGGGTTCATCTTCGCCGACGATTGCGTTTACAAAACGAAGGAAGACCGTTTTTTCCGCTGCTACGTCGACCTCATCAACAAGCTTTATCCCGATAACCCGATGCGGAAAGTGCCGCTCGATCATGAGATCTTCCACATCTACTACGACCTGCCCAAAGGTGCCCCGCACTGCCAGGGCGTGCCGCACGGGATGTACGGGTTGTTCGAGCCGGGCACGGGCCGCATCATGACCGTCGTCACGCCGGGCGATATTCACTGCGGATGGGTTAACCAGTGGTTTACTCCGCAGCTCAACGAGCAGTCGATCCAGATGGGCATCAACATCATCATCTACTTTCTGACGCACTAACATGATCGACCTCCGCCATTTGCTCGCATCGCTGATCGGCCTGATCGCCTTCGCCTCTCTCGCGATCGCGCAGGCCACGGCCCCGTCAACTCAACTCGAAAAGCCGCCGGCCCCGCCGGTGGTTAAGCCGCTAACCAGCAATGCAACGGCAATGATCATCGTCGGCGCGTCCGGCAACGCGATGTACGAGCGGCACTACCGCGACCGCGCCACCCGCTTCGCGACCGTACTAAAAACTGCGGGCCTTGAAGCGGATCGCATTCACACCCTGTCCGACTCCTCGCAAACCGCCACCAGCGTCATCCAGTCGATGCAGAAAATCGTCCCGACGCTGAAACCGGAAGAACAGTTCATCCTCATCTTCATCGGCCATGGCGCGACCGACGAAAACTCGGTCACGCTCATGCTCGCCGGGCCCGACTTGCAGATGAAGGACGTTGCAAATGAACTGAGCAAGCTCAGAAGCCGCAGCCAGATCGTGCTGAACTTCAGCGCCAGCGCCGGCGACGCGAGCGCGCTCCTTGCGGCTCCGGGCCGGATCAACATCGCCGGCGCGATCGCCGGTCAGGTGAACGACAACGATTTTGCCGAGTTTGTTCTTCAGGAGCTGGAAGCCAAACCTTCGTTGAATCTGCTCGACGCCTATAACCGCGCCACCGCGCGTTTTGCCAGGTGGCTCGTCCGGCAGAAGCAAGCGCCCGCAGAAGGTCCGCGCGGGTGGATCGTCGAGGGCAAGGAGTCGGCCGCCATTTTCCGGAAACTATATGAAGGCGACGACGTTCCGCCGGAGCGAAAGTTTCTCGCGACCAACGAATCGAACAAGCCCGACGCCGCCAATCCGCCCATGATGGCGGACGGGTCGGCGCATTGGATGATGCGGCGTGTCGTGACCGAAACGCCCAGCATCGACGACGCCGCCAACGGCGCGCCGGTCACCGCGATCGGGCCCAGGGGTTTCGAGGCGGTAACGCCCACGAACGAATCGCCGGTCGGCGCGGTCGCCGCGAAAACCATCTTGGGACGGGCCAACTGACATGCGATCTCGAGTTGTTCTGAGCACGTTGGGGCTGGCGATCGGCCTGAGCGCCGGCATCGTCGTCGCTGCCGAGCCGGGTGATCCGGTCGCGGGCGCGCCCGTGCCGATGGAGCGCTCGAAGCAAGGCGACAAGCTCATTCGTCACACCGGCGACTACGAACCGCTGCAACTCCGCTGGGCGATGAACGACCGTGTTGCCGGCGTGCTGGCGGTCTTCCCGCATCCGCAGATCGCGGACGAAATCTATCTCGCGACCGAGGCCGGCCTGTTCAAGAGCACCGACGCCGGCGGGTCCTTCTCCTTGCTCGCCGAGTGCGCCGTCGAAAAGATTGGTACGGTTAACTCCATCGCGTTCCGACCCGATTCGCCGACCCGATTCGTCCTCGCCACCCAGGATCGCGGACTGTTCGCCACCAGTGACAGTGGCCAGACCGTGACGCAACTGGCGAGCAAATCCACCGGCATGGCGAGTGACGCGATCGTCGCGGTGCATTACGCGCTGGACGATGAGCTGTTCCGCACGCTGATCGCGGTACACGGCGTCGAAGCGCCAGGACTGTCGCGCAGCACCAATGCCGGAAGAACGTGGGAAGTGCTCTTCCCACAGCAGCACATTCACCACGTTTTCTGGCCGCGCCGTGGCGAAAAGCAAATGCTGCTCGACGGCTCGCCGCCGGACGATGTTGATCGACATACGCTCTACTTCCTCGCCTCGATCCAGGAGCCTTGGCAGAAACTGGTGAGCGACCTGCTAATCACCGGCGCCGCCTCGCCGCGTTCGCGCGGCGACACGATCTACCTCACCACCGCCGACCAGGGCATCTACCGCGTGGCGCGCGAAGGCGGCATCGTCGTCAGCACCACTCCCGGCGGCGAAACCGAGTGGTCGAGCCTTGGCATCACCAGCTTTCC
>JBBQQZ010000024.1:0-18722 GCA_038215325.1 Tepidisphaerales bacterium
CGAGTTTCGCACGGCACATCCGAAGCGCGTTTTCCACTACAAAGCCGCCGGCGATCTGACCGGCGACTGGGACGCCGACCGCCTGCGACAGGCGGTCTCCAATCTCATGGGCAACGCCGTCCAGCACGGCGCCGACTCCGCGCCGGTCGATCTGACCGTTCGCGGCGAAGCGTCTGAGGTGACGATCGAGGTTCGCAACGGCGGCCCGCCTATTCCGTCCGGCGAGCTGTCGCGTATTTTCGAGCCGCTCATTCGTGGCAGCAGCGCCGAGCACCCGAAGATAAACCGTCCAGGCAGCATCGGGCTGGGGCTGTACATCGCCCGTCAGGTAGCCATGTCGCATCACGGCCGGATCGACGTCACCTCCACCGACGCCGACGGCACCGCCTTCACCATCCACCTGCCCCGACACCCGCACATTGATTCCGGTAAGCCCATTTTGGATCAAATGCAGATCAAAAGGATGTAACCCATGATTTTAATCGTAGACGATCAGAAAGACCTCGGCAGTGCCCTCGAACGCCTGCTCCGCTATGCAGGCCACGAAGCCGTTTCGGTCACCGGCGGGGCCGAGGCGCTGGCGATGCTCCACCTGCGCAAGCCCTCGCTGGTGGTGCTCGACGTGAACATGCCGGACATGGACGGCCTGACCGTCCTGCGCACGATCAAGGAACACGACGAACTCAAAGACGTGTCCGTCGCGATGTACTCCGCCGACACCCAGCCCGCCACGCGGGAAGAAGCCATACGACTGGGCGCGGTGGACTATCTCCTCAAAGGCACGACCGGTTTCGACGTGCTCGTCACCCAAATCTGCAAACTTGCCGGCGAACCGTCGCCGCCGAAGTAAGCGAAGTGGGCAGGGTCTCAACGGTACGCCGTGCGGACCGCGTCGGTCGCCATCGATCGCGAACGGTCCGCACAAAATCCGTGCGGATCCTTCACGCCTCAGTCACACTTCTCGGGAGCGATCATGGATCTGAAGAAGGTACAGACCATTCTCCTGGGTGTGCTCACCGTGCTGGCGTTGATGTGGTTTCTCCGCGTCACCTATGTCGTGACGATGCCTCTGGCGGCGTCGTGTTTCGCGGCCGCAATCGTCTGGCCGCTCTATAGGTGGGTCGCGCGAAGATCGAGCTGGCTGGCGATGCCCGTGAGCATGGCGGTGGTCGTCGTGACGCTAGGCGTCTTCTTCGGAGCGATCGCGGCGGCGGCAGCCTTCGCGATCCAAAGCGCGCCGCAGTACACGTCAGCCTTCAGCGACCTGATTCAACGCGCCGGCGATCGCCTGAACGCCGCCGGCATCCCGGTTAACTCGTCCACCATCGGCATTTACGGCAGCGGCCTGCCCGACTGGGTCACGCAGTACATCACCTTCGGCTTCACCTCCGCTTATACGTTGCTGGGCTTCCTCACGCTGATCTTTTTCTTCACGTCGATGCTGCTCATGGAAGCGCGACTTTGGGGCGAGAAAACACACGCGGCGTTCTCCGAAGAGCGCGCCGTGCAGATCGTCGACACCAGCCGCGCCGTCTCGCAGAAGCTGCGTCAATACCTCCTCACGCAGACGTTTATCAGCCTGATGTCCGGCGTCATCGAAGGTGCGTTCATGTGGCTGATCGGGGTGCCGCTCGCCTTCGCGTGGGGACTGCTGTTCTTCGTGCTCAACTTCATCCCGAACCTCGGCTCGGTGCTGGCGATGATTCCGCCGGTGTTGATCACGCTCGTCACGCTCGGGCCGTGGTGGGCGATGGTGCTCGTCATCGGGATCATCGTGATCGAGACGTTGATGGGCTATATCATCGCGCCGATGTGGCAGGGAAAGAATCTCTCGCTCTCGCCGCTGATTGTGCTGTTGTCGGTCGTTTTCTGGGGTTGGGTGTGGGGCCTGGCGGGGGCGATCCTGGCCGTCCCGCTGACGGTCACCCTGGTGATTGCCGCCGCGCACGTCGAGGCGGTGCGCTCGCTCGCGCTGCTGATGAGCAACCTGACGAGCAAGCACGAGCTGCGGCTTGATACGAAAGCCAAACCGGCCGCAGACTGACATAAGCCACGGGGATCCTAAGCGGTCGAAAGTACTAATGATAAAGTACTTTACGATATGACTCCCGACCCCTTATAATAGAACAACCCGTTAGAATCGACCCCTTGGGATCGCCATGAAAGAGTTCGCCGAATTCATGGCACAGGTCGGTGCGGTCAGGCACGCCTACAGCAGCCTGCTGGCGAACGATCCCCTCATGGGCTTATAATGCGCCGATATGAACCCCATTCGCATCGGCATCATTGGTGTCGGCCAGATCGGTAAACAGCACCTCGAAAATTACAGCAAGATCCCTGCCGCACAGGTGGTCGCGGCGTGCGACATTGATGCGCCCGAGCTGGCACGGGTGTCCGAGAAATACAAGATCGCCAACACGTATCACGACTTTCGCAAACTGCTCGAGCGGGATGATCTGGACGCGGTCGATGTGTGCCTGCACAACAACTATCACTCGCCGGTGTCGGTCGCGGTGATGGAATCGGGCAAGCACTGTTATTGTGAGAAACCGATCGCCGGGACGTATGCGGACGGGGCCGCGATGCTTGAAGCATCCCGTCGCACCGGGCGGATGCTTTCGATCCAGCTTTCGACGCTGTTTAGCAAAGAAACACGGATCGCCAAACGCATGATTGATGGAGGATCGCTCGGTCGCGTGTATCACGCGCGATCGACCGGATATCGCAGGCGCGGACGGCCGTTCGTGGACGGGTACGGGACCAGAAACTTTGTCGATTCGACCATCAGCGGCGGCGGGGCGCTGTTCGACATGGGCGTTTATCACATCTCGCGACTGTTATTTTTATTGGGTTGTCCACAAGTGTTACGCGTTGGCGGGACGACGTATCAGGAGACCGACATGCACGCCGGCCGACGTGCCGAATCGGGGTATAACGTCGAAGAGCTGGGCCTGGGATTTGTGAGGCTGGCAGGGGGGATAACGATGGACATCATCGAATCGTGGGCGATCCAACTGAACAAGTTTGAAGGCAGCAGCATCGTCGGCTCGCAAGGCGGCTTACGGTTCGACCCGCTGACTTTTCACACGACGATCAACGAT
This sequence comes from Tepidisphaerales bacterium, assembly GCA_038215325.1. Classification (GTDB taxonomy): domain Bacteria; phylum Planctomycetota; class Phycisphaerae; order Tepidisphaerales; family Tepidisphaeraceae; genus BPJO01. The sequence continues at coordinate 3,102 of JBBQQZ010000024.1, forward strand.
ATCGAGATGAACTGCTCGCCGGAGACCGACTCGGTCAACACACGATGGTCCCGCACCGAAACCGATCAGGACGCGTATGAAAGCTCGCAACACCACTGGATCGCGGCATTGCAGCAGCGCGTGCCGTTGATCCCCACCGCCAGCATCGCGTTGCAAACGATGCTCATCAGCGAAGGCATCTATCAGAGCGGCAAACTGGGTCGCGAATTGGATGTCGAAGAAGTGAAACAAAACTCCCGCTCATCGGCGGTGAAGGTGTAAGCCGGGGATGGACCGACTGAAGGAAACGTAGCTTCTGACAGATTTTCGCCTCCGAATCATCGCCCTTCCTTGAGCCGTTCTTGTCGAGCCGGGCGCGTCGCGATGCCAGTAGCCGCACCGTTACGCGGTGCGTGTCTTCGGTGCGTCCGATTGCGCCGACACGAAAGACGCGCAGGTCGTAGACCTGCGGCTACCAGACCGAACTCCTCGCAAAGCCAGTAGCCGCACCGCTACGCGGTGCGTGTCTTCGGTGCGTCCGGTTGTCCCGACACGAAAGACGCGCAGGCCGTAGACCTGCGGCGACTGGGTGCGTGCGCGGGGGTTGCCGGTGAAGCCGATTTACTTGATCATTCCGGCTTTTCGGGCGTAGTTGAAGACGCCGCCTGCTTCGATGATGGGAAGGACGTCGCCGAGGGGTTTGATTTCGTACTTGAGGCCCTTGGTTTTGTTCATCAGGTAGCCGTCCAGGACGTGGACTTCGAGTTCGTCGCCGGTGTTGGTTTTTTCGACGAGCCGGCCGACCGATTCCAGGGGCAGCAGGTACCCGCCGTTGACGGAATTGCGGAAGAAGATGCGGGCGTAGAACTCGGCGAGCACGCACTCGATACCGGCTTCAGCCAGCGCCAGCGGCGCGTGTTCGCGCGACGATCCGCAGCCGAAGTTCTTGCCGCCGAGGATGATCTTGTATTCGCTCTGGTACTTGCCCGGTTCGACGAACGGGATGTTTCCGTAGGGCAGACCGGCCTCGGCCTCGGGGACGCCGGAGTTGGCGTACATGCCGAAGTACTTCCGCTCGGCGGGGTCGGAGGGGTTATAGCTGAGGTACTGCGCGGGGATGATCTGGTCGGTGTCGATGTTGTCGCCCAGAACGTAGACCTTGCCGGTGATGACGGTTTGCATGTTTTTGCCTCAATGTCGAGCCGGGCATCTTAGGGGGATGGAGCGGTTCAATCCAGTGTTGTCGTGCATGCGAGTTTCTGGTGAGCGTCGAGGGGAGATGAACGCGGAGTGCGCGGAGACGCGGAGGTCGCAGAGAATACAGAACAGAATACAGAATACGGAGTGGGGTGTGGTCGTATGAAGTGGGTTGGGGTGGATTCGTCGGCATACGGGCGGGACGCCCGTGCTACTGTTTTCGATTCTTTGCGGCCTCTTCGTGCTTTGTGCTCTTTGCGATCAATGAATCGTTGGGATCGTGCGAACGCCTGACTGAGCGACGAGCGCGGGAGGAGAGGCGACTACCGGCGGCCCGTGAGCGCGTCGGAGCCGATGCCGGCGGCGAGGCCTTCGGGGTAGATGGAGAACTGGAGGCCGCCTTCCTCTTCGGTCGCGTCGTAGAACGTGCCGACCGACAGGAAGAACCGGTCGAACCGGCGGACGACGGTCAGCGTGCCGCCTCGGCTTTCGGTCTCCGCCAGGTCGATCGCGGCACCGAAGTTGATGGCGTACTTGGCGGTGAGTTGGTAGTTGCTGGTGAAACTGGCGATGGTGCTGTCGAGTTCGCCGATGTACCGGACGCCGGTGTAGTAGGTCGCGCGGTCGCCTCGCCCGACCAAGAGGCCGGCGGAGACGGTCGCGAGCGACTGCTCCTCGATGTTCCAAGCGAAGTCGCTGAGCACCAGCGTGTTGTCGCTGAGTCGCCAGAGCGCATCACCGGCGACGGTCGATCGCGGGATCGATGCTTCGGGCATCGAATTGTAGAACAACCCGCGGAAGCCCTTGGCGTCGATCGGGCCGAGCTTGCTCTGGGCGAGGTCGGCGGCGCGGTCGGGGTTGGAGGGGTCGTCGGGCGTATTGGCGAAGCCGATCACGCCGAGGTTGAGCGCCAGGAAATCGGTGTTTCGCCACTTCCCGGGCCCGCCACGCTTGGTTTGCCAGCGCTGGCGAACGAAGAACGAGGCGGCGGCGACGTCGTTGACGCCGACGATTGTTTCGTCGTAGATGTACAGGTCGTCCCGGTCGGTGGTGGAGACGCTGGCGAAGACGTTCAGTTCCGGTTCGACGATGTGGCGGACGCGGTGGATGTCCCAAAACTTGCTCTCGGCGGTGTCGTCGATGTTCCAGAACGCGGTGGTAATGCGCGTGCCGATACCCGCCAGCAGGCGGCTCTCGGCACCGTTGGCGGGGGAATCGGAATAGCTGGTGCTCCGCAAGACCGCGTAGGGGACGATCTTGTATTCGCCGGCGTCGATGGGGTAATCGATCTGCTGGCGGAAATCGCCGCGGAGGACGTAATCGTCGCTGGCGCCGGTGTATCCGGCGCTGGCGATGCCGGGGGAGGCGGCGCGGTCGCCGTTGTTGCGGAAGCCGTACTCGGCGAGCGTGGCGTCGGACTCGTGCATCGAATACCCGCCGACGCGGTTTTCGGAGAAGAACGTAAACGCGTCGTCGCCGAACGAATCGCCGACGCGGTAGTAGCCGATTTCGGGGAGGCGGTCGATTTCAAACGGCTTGTCCGTGAACGACCCGCCGTCGCCGGGAAAGCGTTCTTGAAGACTGCCGGCGTTGGTGACGACGTCGCTTGGCTGGTATTCGAGCAGGAAGGTCAGGGCCTCGGTATCGCGCTGGCGCTTGGCGTAGGCGGAGAGATTGGTTGGCAAACCGTCGTTGAATTGCGGTTCGTACCACTCTTCGAGGAACGTTTCGTCGCTGGTGTAGCCGGCGCGAAGCTGGACCTGCCAGTTGTCGGGCAGGAAGTGCTGGTGTTCCCACTGGATTCTGCCACGGAGTTCGTTGTCGTATTCGCCGCCGCTGTCGATCGGCAGGCGCGTCCGGTCGCGGCCGAGACGGTCCTGGCCGGAATCGAGGACGAGATAGCTGGTCAGGTCGCCGTTAAAGTTCCAGCCCTGTTTGCTGGCGTCGGTGATGAAGCCGCCTTTGTACGAGGCATCAAACCCGATGCCCGGCCCGCGGTCGCCGTAGTAATCGAGGTGGTACGAAGCGTCGAGTCCGTCGGGCGGGAGCTTGCCGATCGATTCAAACAAGCCCCACTCGGTCTGGATGCTCGGCCCGAACCCGCGTGACCCGCCGAAGGCGATTCCGCGCAGCGGGAAGCCGCGTTCGGTGATCTCGCCGCTGGTGCGGGGGAGATAGAAGACTGGGATGCCGAAGGTGCGGAAGGTCGCGTTGTCGGCGGTGAACTGGGTGCGGGTGCCGAATTCGTCGGCGGGTTTGTATTGACGGACGTAGGCCTTGGTGGCGTTGACCGAATAGCTGGGCGTGGCGAACTGGCTGGTCGTCAGCGTCATGCCGTCGGCTTTGTATTCGCCGATCGCAAGTTGCCTGACGGTGTTCGCCCGCATGGTGACCGGGAAGGGGACGCGCGGATCAGTTGCCTGGAGGACGACGTCGGTTAGGACGGCGCGGTCGGTGCCGAATTCGTAGTAGACGCGCTCGGCATCCAGCCGCTGCTCACCGGGGGGCAGGTTGGCGCGTCCGGTGGCGGCCTGGGTGTAGGCGATGCGGACGTCGCCTTCAAGATAGGCGCTGGTGATCGCGTCCTGGATGCTCGAAACCGATCCGCCTTGCAGTTCGTTGAAGTCTTTGACTGTCGTAAACAGCACCGCCTGCTGCGAGCGCAGTTCGATCAGGTCGCCGTTGGCGCGACGCTGGAGAAGGAAAACGCCGCCTTTGAGGATGACCGCGATATTTCCGTCGGCGGTGGCGGTAGTGGTCTGGATGTCGGAAGCGGCGAAGGTGACGGGCGTTTTGGGCGTGACGGTGCGCTGAGTCGGGCGCGTCGTCGCGCCGTCGGTGGGGGAGGCTTCGATCCAGGGCCTCTGGATGAGCACGTTATCCGCCTGCTGCCCGCCGGTGAGCATCAGCGGCCGCATGTCGGAGGCTTGTTTGTAGAGAGGCGATTGCACCGGGTCGGAGACCTTGCGTGTCTCGACCGTCAGTCGGATGGTCCCGCCGATGATCGTGGAGGCGAAAAGCCGGTCGCCGGAGCGGGAGATCGCACCTTGTTCGATTTTGGCGTCGCCGATCAAGGCGACTTCCGCCCGCTGGCGATTCAGGACCGATCCCTCGACCCGCGAAAACCAGATGACCGCCTGCTTGCCGGACATCGTGGCGCGGTCGGTGGTGACGGTCACCGGGCCATTGACGACAACGACTTGCGTCGTCCCGTCATTCCAAGTTTCCACGGTATCTGCGGTAATCTGGAGGAAATCGCTGGGCGCGTCCACTTGCGCCAGCGCCCTGGACGCCAAGCCCGCCAGCACCAAAAGCGCAGCGGCACGAATCAGCGACTGTTTCCGAGAGTGATCAACCTGCATGCGACGCGCGGCAGTCTAAGAGGGTGTGGATGGGGCGTCAAACTGGAATGAAGTTATGCTATAGTAGGTCCATGGTGCTGCAACTGACTTTGTCCCCTGAGATCGAGGCCAAACTCGCCGCCAAAGCTGCGGCCGAGGGGGTGGACGTCGAGACCTTCGCCCGCCGCGCTATTGAATCGGCAGCCGTTAAGCCGACGCTCGATGAAATTCTCGCGCCCCTGCGTGACGAGGTGGCTTCAATGTGGACGGAGGAGGAATTGACGCAGGTTTTGGAAGAAGCGAAGCACGAAATGCGAGCGATGCAACGACAACAGGAGTCGCCTTGAGGCCGCCAACTGCGGCAGTCTTCGACTGCAATGTGTTCATCCAGGCGATGCTGAGCAACCGTGGGCCGGCATACGCTTGCTACGAGCAACTTGAGCAGGGGACCGTCCAAGTGTTCTGCACGGAATCGGTTCTCGCCGAATTGGATCGCGTCCGATGGTATCGCAGTGTTCAGAAGCACCGCCACCTTACGGCGGATCGAGTGAATCGGTTCATCTCACGGGTGCGCGAACTGGTGACACTGATCCCCGAAGTTCCACGCGTGATTGAATTGCCGCGCGATCCTGACGACGCGAAGTACCTGGATATCGCGATCGCCACCAATGCCATGCTCGTCGTGACGCGAGATCGCGATCTGCTCGATCTGATGGAGCCGAATGATCCGGACGGCGAAAAACTGAAATCCATGCACCCGGGTCTGCGCCTCGTTGTTCCTGAGGTGTTCCTAGACCTGATCCGCAAGAACCCGCCGCGGCAATAGACACTGATGCTCGCTGCTTTATGATTCGGAAACTCATGCCCGACGACCTGCTTTCATTCGCCCGCGAAGTCATCGACGCCGAAGCGCAGGCGGTGGCGCGGATGGTTTCGGCGCTGGACGAGTCGTTCGAGCGGGCTGCGAGGATGATCCTAGATTGCCGCGCCTCGGTGCTGACCGCCGGCGTGGGGAAGGCGGGGCACATCGCCCGCAAGGTGGCCGCCACGCTTGCCTCGACCGGAACGCCGGCGCACTTCATCAGCGCCTCCGATGCCGCCCATGGCGACGCCGGATCTGTCCGCGACGGGGACGTGATCATCATCTTTTCAGCTTCGGGCGAATCCGACGAGATCACCCGGCTGCTCAGCATCGTCAAAAAACTGTCGCACCCCGTCATCGCCATTACCGCCACCGCCACCAGCACCCTGGGGCGTTACGCCGACGTGGTGATCAAGACCGGCAGGATCGAAGAAGCGTGCCCGCTGCGGCTTGCCCCGTCGGCGTCCACGACCGCGATGCTCGCGCTGGGCGACGCGCTGGCGCTGGGCGTCATGAAACTTCGCGCGTTCACCGCCAACGATTTTGCCGTCTTCCATCCGGCCGGGCAGCTCGGGCGGACACTCATCCGCGTGTCCGAGGCGATGACGTTCCGCAAAGGTGAAAATCTCCCCGTCGCGTCCGACAAACGAACGGTTGGCGAGGTGCTGCGCGAGGTCAGCCGGATCAAGCGCCGCAGCGGTGCGGTGATTCTGATCGACGACTCAACCGGCAAAATCTCCGGCATCTTCTCCGACGGCGATCTTCGGCGTCTGGTGCTGGCGGATGACGGCACGGCGCTGAGGCAGCCGGTGGCGTCGGTCATGACCCACAACCCCAAGCGCATCCGCGCCGACGCCCTGGCGAGTGAAGCGATGGCGTTGATGAAACAATACCGGGTCGACGAAATCCCCGTGGTAGACGATGACGATCGGCCGGTCGGCCTGATCGATGTGCAGGATTTGGTGGTGCTGAAGATGTTCGACGTGGCGCCGGATCAAGCCTAGTCGCGACCTCGAGACGGAGCTCTGATGAGATCAATTGTGTTGACGGTGATCGTTCTGGGCGTGCTGGTGGGCGCGTTTGCGCTATTCATGTACGCCACCGACTCGCCCGATGCGAAGATCGCCGACGGATCGAAGCAGCCAGTCCCGAAGCCGCCCGCCACAAAGCCCGCCGCCACGCATTCCGCGATGGCACCGCCGTCGACGCAGAAATCGGAGTCGGTGGTGGGAAGCGGGGACGAGGTCTGGATCCAGTCGTTCGACAAAACCACGGGCCTGTTGGTCAATGAGTTCAAGGCCGCGCGTTACGATCCGCCGAAGGACGGCGTGGTTTACGTCATTCAGCCCGAGGCGCGGTTTTATTCCACCAGCGGCGAAGTGATGGTCATCTCTGCCCGTGACGGGCAGGTGGTCATGCCCGAGCAGACGAAGAAATCAGACCGGATGGACCAGATTCAAGGCGACGTTCCGTCGCGCGGGACGCTCAACGACGTCACGCTGAGCCTGCTCGCCAGCGCCGACGCCGATCCGGAGAAGCCCAAGCTCACGTGTAAAGTGCCGATCATCTCGTTCGATAACGACGCGCTTCGCCTGAACACGGTGCAGACCGAAATTGACGGCCGAATCGTGCCGGCGGACCGGGTGCCGATCGTGGTGACGGGGGACGAATACGAATTCGAAGGCGAAGGCCTGTCGATGCGGTGGAACCAGCGTGACCAGCGCCTGGAATACCTCGAAATCGCCCACGGCAAGCGGCTGCTGATCAAGAAGCCGGATTCGTTCGGCGCGATGCCGATGTCATCGGCCCGCGAGAGACCCAGCCAGCCGTTGCCGATCCAACTCGTCAGCGCCGACCCGGTCGATGCGAAGAAGATGTCCGCAGAGGAGATCGAACTGCGTCGCCGCAAGCGCCTCGCCGCAGCGCGCCGGGCGGCGGCGACACAGAAGGCCACGCCGGAGCCGGTCGCCTACCTCGCCACGTTTGCTGAAAACGTGAAACTCTTCGAAGGCGACAAGCCGATCGGGTTCGCCGAGCAAATGCTCGCGACGTTCATGTTCGGTGACGAAGACGAAGCGGGCGACGCATCCACGAAGCCCATCGCGCACCCCACGACCCACCGTGAGGCAACGACTCAACCCGTCACCCGACCCGTCCCGCCCACGACCAAGCCCGTGCGCCGCGACGTGCCGCAGAAGCTTCAGGCGCCGATCGAGATTCGCTGGTCGGGCAAGCTTACGATCGTGCCGCAGAAATTTGCCGACTCTGGATTGCGATCCACTGACGACCGCGCGGTGCGCTTCGTTGGTTCGCCGGTGAAACTGGAGCGCGAAGGCTCGGTTATCGAGGCGGCGATGGTGTCGGCGGCATCAAGCGGGAAGCGGTTCAGCGCCCGGGGCAGCCCGCAGCTCGGGCCGATCACGCTCAAGGACCCCAGCGGCATGAAGCTGATCACGATGGGCGTCGACGTCGTTGGCGATATCGCCACCGTCGAAGGTCCGAGCCGCGCCGAACTGACGATCGACGATGAGAAAAATGGGCCGCAAAAGCTGCTGGCTTCTTGGAAAGACAAGGGCGTTCTGCATCTGACCACTTCGGAAACCGGCGAGCGCGCGATCGATTCGGCGCGCTTCACCGGCGCGGTTGATGTCGCTCACCCGCAACTCAAGCTCAACAGCAACGAGCTCGCGCTCGCGTTCTCACCCGCAGCGGAGGGGGCGCAACCCGCGCTTAAGGCGGTCGAGGCGAAGGGCGCGGTCATAGCGACCTTGATCGACGCCAAAGGCGACCAGATCGTCAAGGCCGATTCGCTCATCCTGACGACGTCGCCTCAAGCCGACGGCAAACTGGCGTTCACCGGCTTCAAGGCCGCGGGCACGGTGCAGTTGGCGGATGCGAAGCAAAGCCTGTCCGCCGACCGGATCGACGCATCACTCAGGCCGGTGGCGGGGGATAAGCAGGGCAAGATCGAGATCAGCAAGCTCGTCGCCGAGGGAACCGTGCGATTCAAAGGCGAAGGCGAAACCGATGCCGCCGCGGACGTGCTGACGATCGAGACGACCGATGGCGTGCAGCAGATCACCCTGCACGGCGCGCCGGCCACGATCGCCGACAAGCAAAGCCGCATCGCCGGCAAGCTGGTGAAGCTGAGCGCCGACGGATCGTCAGCGGCGGTGGTGGGGCCGGGCACGTTGCTCGGCATGACGCAGGCCAACGCCAAGCAGGGCGCCCTGCCCATCGAACTGACTTGGGCCGACGCATTCGACTACAACGCCAAAGCCAACACCGCCATCGCGCAAGGCGGCGTGGTGATCAAGTCGGTCGCGAAAGACGGCTCGATCGACAACGCCCGCGCCAAGCGCATGACGATCTCTCTGGAAGACGTCCCCGATGCGAAGTCAGACAAATCGATCGGCAAGAAGGCGATGAAGTCGGTGCTGCTATCGGAGGATGTCGAAGTCAGCTCCGAGTTGTATGCTGCCAACGACCCCACCAAGCTGCTGCGTCGGATTCACCTGTTCGCGCCGGCGATCACCGTCAACGCGGGCAAGGAAGGGACGATGGGCCCAGTCAACATCCCCACCGCAGGGCGGATGCTGTACGAGGATCGCCGCTCCAGCGCCGCCACCACCCAGCCGAACGAGGCGAGCATTCGTGGCGCGGTGGCGATCGAGTGGGCCAAGTCCATGAACTACGACCCCGCCTCGCAGCAGGTGGTCCTCGATGGCGATGTCATTATCGTCCATCAGGCACCCGGCGAGCAGCCGGTGCGCATGGTGACGCAGAAACTGATCGCCGAACTGGATACCGACGCCAAGACCGAGGATCAGCAATTAAAGATCGTGCGGGCCGAAGGCGGGGCGAGCTTCACCAGCCCGCAAATCCGCTTCGACGCTGCCACCGCATCTTACGATCCGGGCAGCAACCGCATCATCGCCCGGGGCACGGATCGCCAGCCGGTCGAAGTCTTTGACCAGTCCGGCGTCAGCAGCGGGTCGTTTGAGGAACTCTGGTGGAACATCAAAGACAGCCGGCCGGAACGGATGAAGAATGTGACCGGCTCGGTGAGGAGATGAGACGGGTGGCGAAGCGTGTGGCGTGATGAGTGTGGCGTGAAAGACCGGCCTGCGTTTCGGTCACGAGACACTCGTCGCGCCACCTATTGATACTTGGAGAATGAGATGAAGGCAGAGTTTTTGCGGCAGAAGTTTGAACTCGGTCTAGCCTACGACGATTACGTCAAAACCGGCACGGATGAGCAGCAGCGCCGGTGGCGGGCGGTGGAGCCGATCGTGCAGATCACCGAAGACCAGAAAACGCTGCTCGGCGGGTTCGTGCGGCAGATGAACGTGCTGGTGATCAGCGGCATTTGGTGCGGCGATTGCGTCCAGCAGTGCCCGATGTTTGAAGCGATCTCAACGGTTAACTCGGCCCAAATCCGGCTTAGATTCGTCGATCGGGATCAGCACAAGGACCTGAGCGAGACGGTGCCGATCAACGCCGGCCTGCGCGTGCCGACGGTGGTGTTTCTGGCGGAGGATTTCGAGTTCTGCGGTCTGTACGGCGACCGCGTGCTCAGCCGCTACCGCGCGATCGCCGCGAGGCAGCTTGGTGCCGCCTGCCCGGTCGGCATCGCCCCGCCCGACAAGGACGAAACCGCCGCCACGCTCGCGGAGTGGGTGGATGAGTTCGAGCGCATCCAGTTGATGCTCCGCCTGTCGGCGCGGCTGCGACAAAAACACAACGATTGATCTGGAAAGCACAGAAGCCACGGGCGTCAGCCGTGCGTCTGTTCCCCCGTGCCGCGAAAACGCACGGGCTCACGCCTGCGGCTCGGAATGCGTCCACTCGACAATCTTCGCTCGACATTCGACACTATCATCCATGCACTATCTCGTCACCGGCGGAGCGGGGTTTATCGGGTCGCACCTGGTCGAGCGGCTTTTGGGCGACGGCCACGACGTCACCGTCCTGGACGACCTCTCCACCGGCCGACCGGATAATCTTGCGGGGGTGCGGGCGCACGAGCGGCTTCAGATCATCCGCGATTCAGTCGCCTCCGAGCGCACCGTTGATGTCGCGGTCGCCAATTGCGACGTCGTCTACCACCTGGCGTCGGCGGTGGGGGTGAAGCTGATCGTCGATCAGCCCGTGCAGACCATCCGCACGATCATCCGCGGAACCGAAGTCGTCCTCGAGGCCGCGTATCGGTTTAGCCGTCCTGTGCTGATTACCAGCAGCAGCGAGGTGTACGGCAAAGGCACGCGCGTGCCGTTCGCCGAGGATGATGATGTGGTGATGGGGTCGACCGCCCACACCCGCTGGTGCTACGCCTACGCCAAGGGCATCGATGAGTTTCTCGGGATCGCCTATCACCGGCAGTTCAGCCTGCCGGTGACGATCGTACGGCTGTTCAATACGGTCGGCCCGAGGCAGGTGGGCATGTACGGGATGGTCCTGCCGCGCTTCGTGCAGGCGGCGCTGGCGGGCAAGCCGCTGGAAGTCTACGGCGACGGCAAGCAGTCGCGCTGCTTCTGCCACGTGTCGGATATCGTCGCGGCGCTAGTCAAACTGATCGAAACGCCGGGCGCCCACGGGCACGTCTTCAACCTCGGATCGAATGAGGAAACGACCATCGAAGACCTGGCCAAGCGCGTGATCGCGCTCACCGGGTCAAGAAGCACGATCCAGTTCATCCCCTACGAACAAGCCTACGGCCAGCAGTTCGACGACCTGCCCCGCCGCGTGCCCAAGCTGGACCGCATCCGTGAGGCGATCGGGTTTGCGCCCATGTGGTCGCTGGATCAGATCATCCAGTCCGTGGTCGAAGAGCACAGATGATGATCGTACCCTCACCCGGAGGCGGAGGAAGTCGCGCCGCGCTTGCAGTCCATCGTGCATCCGTTCCAATGTGGGGAATGAAAGAGTCCGCGTCCAATCGTTTTGTGATCGAGTTTGCCACCGAGGGCAACAATGAGGTGATCAACCTCGCGCCCGAAATCACCAAGCATGCCAAGAAGCTGAAGGGCGTCGGAGTACTGCATCTGTTCGTCGTCGGGTCAACGGCGGCGCTGACGACGATCGAGTATGAGCCGGGGCTGGTGACGCACGATTTGCAGGACCTGATGCAGCGCCTGATCCCCGACGATGCCCACTATCACCACGAAGCCACCTGGCACGACGATAACGGCCACGCACACCTGCGCGCGGCGTTTCTTGGGCCGAGCCTCACTTTGCCGTTCGAGAACGGCAAGCTGCTGACCGGCGAATACCAGCAGGCCGTGCTGGTCGATTTCGATACCCGGCCGCGTCGCAGAAAAGTCATCGCGACGATCCTGTGAATCGACGCCCCAAAGGCCTCGCTCCCCCTCATGCCCCTCCTGGAACGCTCGTTCCTCAGAGGCCATTGAACAACCGCAGATACCGCGCGAATCGTCATCCCGACGTACTCCGAAGGCTCTTGTCGGCAGCAAGAATGCCTCCGGATCGTGGCGTCAAGCAAATGCTTTTGCGTACCTCAGCATGACATTCTGCCGATGGCCGGGCTATTCGGGGCCTCCGTGGGCCGATCACGCTGTTTCACACGTTTCAAACCGATTGAAAGCGGGCAAGCTACTTTCGGCCATGCTATTGTTTCAGTAATTACTGAACATCCAAGGAGTTCCATATGCCTGTGCTTGAACTGCAACCCGTTACTGAGACCACCGAACGCCTCGTGCCGCTGCCCGTGGAGCCGCAATTGCGGAAGGTGCAGGACGACTTCATCCGCAAGTGGGGGGAGATGGGCGCGATCTGGGGCATCAACCGCACGATGGCGGAGATTCATGCGCTGCTTTACATCACCGGGTTACCGCTGTGTACCGACGACGTTATGGACCGGCTGCACATCAGCCGGGGCAACAGCAGCATGTCTTTGCGGGCGCTGTGCGACTGGGGCATCATCCGCCGCATGCACCGGCGCGGCGAGCGCCGGGAGTATTTCGAATCCCTCTCCGACGTCTGGGAAATGTTCTCCATCATCGCCGCCGAGCGAAAGCGTCGCGAAATGGACCCGGTCTTGGAGACGATCAAGAACTGCATCAAAGCGCTCGAACCCGCGCAGATCGGCAAATTCGCGAAAGACGACGCCTTCATCCGCACCCGCCAGCGGCTGGACGGCATGGAGGAGTTCATGAGCGTGACCAACAAGGTCTTCCAGCAATTCATCGGCAACGCCAAAAGCGGGTTGAACAAGGTGGTGAAGGTGTTGCTGAAGGCGTTGTAGCCCTGGCCCGACGTGAAATATCGCAGCGGTGCCTGCCGTCGGAATAGGACGAAAGCCGAGACATCGCAACACGATGAGCATTGCCACCCGTCTGGGGCTTCAGCCGCCAACGATGTCGTGGGACGGGTGTAATTTGGGTGGGACCCAACGTTTGGCGGCGGCGCCAGTCCGCTCTCAGCAGGCATCGCCGGGCGATCATCATGAGATTGAACAAACGAACCCAACTGCCAAACTGACAGGCAACTCCCATCCCGACGAAGCGGTGCCGAATTAGCCAAACGAACCCAATTTTGCCATAAGTACTTATTTTTAAATCATTTATGGAGTCGATTGGGGCGTTGGACCGGAGTCCCTGAGCCAGTAGCACGGGCGTTCTTGCCCGTGTTGGATTGGATTTGTGCATGCTCACGAGCGGGACGCCAGTGCTACTGAAGACGTTTCCTTGGTGCTTCCGTGTCTGAATCACGTGCGTCGCGAAGGCGCGAGCGAGGCGAGGGAAGGGGTCGGACGTTCTGGCGTTGCTCGCGGCTTCGCGGGACGGTCGGGACCAGACGTTGTGTAAAGCACTTAGACTTGCTCGACTTATGATGAAACGGGTACACTCGCGCCTCAGGCAGTTTCAGCGGAGTGAATGACGTTGTTCGGATCGTCCAAGGCAGTCACCATCGGGCTCTATCTCAACGCCGCGCTACTGATCGTGGTGCTGGCGGTGATGGTCGGGCGCAGCGACGGGCCGTGGATTTCTTCCGCCTATGCCCAGCAGGCGCCTCAGCCGATCGCGGGTGGCGCGGGTTTGTTCCTCATGCCGGGGCAGCTAGCGCCGTCGGTGTGGGGTTGTTATGTGATGGATGTCGATCGTCAGACGCTGATGGTTTATCAGTACGAGCCGGGCGAGAAGAAGCTGTTCTTCCGGGCGGCACGCGATTTTTCGAACGATCGAAGGATGAAGAATTACAATACCGGTCCGGTCTCGCCGAGCGAGGTCGGAAGTCTGGCGGAAAAAGAGGCGGACGCGGGACGAGTGGTCCAGCCGCCGCAGAAGTGAAGATTCGGAATGTGGAATCTGAAGTGTGAACTGTGAAATGAGCGGATGACACCCGCGTGGATTCACTCCACATTTCGCATTTCACATTTCTGCAACAACCTGGAGTTCGCACCATGATGGCGAAAATGTTCTACACGCTCGATGAGACCAAGAGCACCCTCGGTAAGAGCGACGAAGAGATCAAGCAACTGACGCGTGAAGGCCGGCTGCGCGAATTTCGCGACGGTCCGCGTCTGATGTTTAAGGCCGACCAAGTCGACACGCTCAAGGGCGAACTCGGTGAAGGTGGCGACCAGATCAACCTCGGGCCGTCGGATACCGGAGCGCCGATCGGACTGGTCGACAGCCGCTCGGGCAGCAGCCCGGTGATCTCGCTGACGGATAGCGCCGGTGGCGCGCCGTCGCCTTCGAGCCTCAAGGACGACACTGCACTGGCGGCGGACCTGGGCTTGTCGGGATCGATCGGGCTGAGCGGATCGGTGGGCGGCATGCCGTCACCGGCGCGGCCGGGTGGATCGGGCAGCGGGTTGTCGGGATTGTCGGGTACAAGCACCGGCTCCAGAGGCGGCATCAACGTCCTCGGCGACGACGGCTCGGCCGACCCGATGGCGCAGACCGCGGTCAACCCCGCCATCAGCGATCAACTCAACATCGAAGGCATGGGTTCGGGTTCGGGCCTGCTCGACCTGACGCGTGAATCGGACAATACCAGCCTTGGTGCGGTGCTCGACGAGATCCCCGCCGGCGGAAGCCGGGCGGCGGAGACGGTCGGTCAGACCTCCGCCGGTTCGTTCTCCAGCGGCCTGGCGGCGAGCTCGTCGCCGGTCCATAGCACCCGCGTGGTGTCTCAGCCTCAGTACGTCGAAGCCAAGGACAGCCTTGCCCCGGCGATGGGCGGGATGTCCCTCTTCACGTTCGCGTTCTGCCTGCTCGGCATCATCGCACTGAGCGGCGGGGTGCTGGGCACCCGGCCGAGCCTGCTGGAAAACTTCCAGGAGATGGGCCTGCTCATCCTCGCCGCCATCGGCGTGGGCGTCGCGCTGGTCGGCTTCATCGGCGGGCTGGTCATCGGCAAAGTCCGAGGATGATCGGTTTTTAGCCGCAGATGGACGCAGATAAACGCAGATAAAATACCAGAAGAAGCGGAAGACTGGCGCTCGCGCGAGTCCACCGTTTTCTTTTATTCCGATCTGAGACCTCTGAACAGACCGGTCATCTCCAGAATGTCATGCTGAGGTACTCCGACGCATCTACTCGACCACGAGATTCGTAGGCCTTCTGGCTGCCGACAAGATCCTTCGGAGTACCTCAGGATGACAATTCTCGCAGTATTTGAGGTTATACCGCGGCATCATCTCCGTTTATCGACGTCCATCTGCGGCTAAAAAAACTACCGCCGCAGGGTGTTGGTGTGGTCGAGGGCGCCGAAGCGGCGGTTGCGCTGGCTGAAGGCGCGGATGGCGTCGTGGAGTTCCTTCACGCCGAACTCCGGCCAGAGGACGTCACTGACGTACAACTCGGCATAACTGATCTGCCACAGCAAATAATTGCTGACGCGCATTTCGCCGGCGGTGCGGATGAGCAAATCCGGGTCGGGCCAGCCGGCGGTGTAGAGGTGCTCGGAGATCGTTTCTTCGGTCACCTCGTCGGGAAGCAGTTCACCGGCCTTCACCTTCTCGGCGATCGTGCGGACGGCGTCGGTGATCTCGGCCCGTGAGCCGTAGTTCAGTGCCAGCACCAGGTTAAGCCCGGTGTTGTGCCGGGTCTCTTCGAGCGTGAGGTTCACCTCTTCCATTACCTCGTCCGGCAGGTTGTCGAGCCGGCCGATCTGGTGGAAGCGGATATTGTTTTCCATCATCGTCGATCGCTCAGACCGGAGGTAATCGATATACATCCGCATTAGAAACGAAACTTCGTCGATCGGTCGTTTCCA
>JBBQQZ010000025.1:0-18144 GCA_038215325.1 Tepidisphaerales bacterium
GGGGCGGGGTATTCGAGGTCGAGTTCCTTGACCACTTTCAGCAGGATGTCGCTGATTACGTAGTTGCGGTACCACTTTTTGTCGCTGGGGATGATGTACCAGGGCGCGTGCTCGGTGCTACAGCGTTCGAGCAGGTCGTCGAATGCGGCCATGTAGTCGTCCCAGAGCTTGCGCTCGACCAAATCGGCTGGGTTGAACTTCCAGTTCTTGGTCGGATCGTCCAGACGGGTTTGGAAGCGCTCGGCCTGCTCCTTCTTGCTGATGTGAAGGTAGAACTTCACGATCGTCGTGCCCTCATCGACCAGCAGTTTCTCGAACGCGTTGATGTGGTCGTAGCGTTTCTTCCAGACTTCCTTGGGCGCGTAGCTGTGGATGCGTTCGACGAGCACGCTCTCGTAGTGCGAGCGGTTGAAAATCCCGATCATTCCCTTGGCAGGTGCCGCGGCGTGGATGCGCCAGAGGAAGTCGTGGGATTTTTCTAGCGGCGTGGGGGCCTTGAAACTGGTGACCTGGCAGCCCTGCGGATTAACGCCGGAAAAGATATAATCGATCGTCCCGTCCTTTCCGCCGGCGTCCATCGCCTGGAGGACGACCAGCAGCGAGTGCTTGCCCTGGGCGTAGATGACGTCCTGGAGTTCGTGGACTTTCTCGAGGTTTTTCTTGCTCTGGTACTCGGCGTCCTGGCGGTCCTTGAAATCGCCGGTGTCGTCGGGTTTGAAGTCCTTGAGACGGATTTTTTTACCGGGGGGGACAAGGTAGGGGCTGTCGATCATACGAATCTCCAAAAACGCGGAATTATACGAACGGTAGTGCAACGACCTGCGCCTTGCGCATTTTGCCCTCTGCCGGGACGATCACGGAGCGGCCGGGGTCGAAATGGGGTTTGCGGACGATCGCCAGCGCGATCGCGGCGTCAGACAGCATCGGGGACATCGTGCTGCTGGTGATGACGCCGATCTGGTTCTCCTGGTCATCGAACACGTGCTCGCCGGCGATGGGGAGCGCGTCGTCGTCCACTTTCAAGCCGACCAGTTTCCGCGCGACCTGGCCGCGAGCGTGCATGCGGGCGACGATTTCCTGGCCGAGGTAGCATCCTTTGGTGAAACTGACCGCCCGATCGAGCAACCCCGTCTCGGCCGGGAGGACGCCTTGGGGCTTCGGGGTGTTTTCGTCGTCGGGTTTGGGCTTGGCACCGGGGACGGAGGGCTCGGCGAGCTCGAAATCGATCCCGAAGATCGGGGTGCCAGCTTCGATCCGCGCCGCGTTGAACGCCGCCCATCCGACAGGACGCAGAAGGCGCTTGCCCAGTTCGATCTCCCCGCCGTGACGCTCGACGAGGTGGTTCCAGATCATCACGGCTTTGTCGGTCGGAACGATGAGGTTGATGCCCGGGACGGCGCAGAGGTCCTTGCGCCAGACGATGACGTCGATGCCGATCAGGCGGTGTGCGGAAGCGGGCGCCGCGTCATCGATTCCTTCCAACGCGAGGATCTCGTCGGCCCTGGGTCCGTGCAGCGCGATCTGGTGCAACTGCCCCACCTGGGGCGTCATCTTCACCTGCTCGGCGAAGAGATATCGGTCGAGCAGCCTCGCGAGCAGATCGACCAGCCGCACGTCCAAATCGAGCAGCGTGCGGTCGCCCAGTTCGATCAGATTCATGTCCAGGACGATCCGGCCCTTCAGATTGAGCAGAAACGCGTATGACGTCGTCCCGGCGAGCAGGCCCGTTTTGGCGATTTTGTCGTAAGTCTGGTTGCTGACGAGGTTATTGAGGAAAGCGTGGCGGTCTTTTCCGGTTAGTTCGAGCAGGCCGCGTTGGGGGAGGTCGATCAGGCCCACGGATTTGCGAATCGCGGCGTATTCGGCCTGCGGGAGGCCGAAGGTGCTGACGATTTCAATCTGGTCGTAGGACTGCGTTTCGGCGTCGGCTTTGAGGTGCTGATCCAGCAGCGGGTTCATGGCTGGGAGTGTAGACGCGCAAAAAGCCTGCGTCGATGCATCGACGATGGTATACTTGGGACTAAATGAGCGACGACGTGGAAGACGAACAACCCGGCCCCGAAGCGGACCTGACCCCCACCTTAAAGAGTTGGGAGTACGAATCCGGTACGATCAACGTCCGCCGGATCACGGGGCTGGACGGCCATCCGAAGGTGCAGATGCGTCTGGAGTTGGGCGTATTGCAGATGGAAATCACCGGCCGGCCCGACGGGCGGAAGCCGCACGGGTTTGAATCGCTGCTCGAATATCACGAAAACCGCCTCATCGATCATAAAAAGAGCAACGGCGGGACCATCCAGGGTTTCACGCTCAAACCCGACGACTGCCAGCTCCTGCGTGAAGAGGCCGCGATGTACTACCAGCGCTACCTCTCCCTCTTCGTCCTCGGCGAATTCCCTGCGGTCGTTCGCGACACCGCCCGCAACCTTCGCGTGCTCGATTTCTGCGGCAAGTTCGCGGTCGACGAACAGGACCGCCTTATCCTCGAACAATACCGCCCGTACATCGTCATGATGCGCACCCGCGCCGACGCCTCGATCCACTTTAAAGATCAGAAGATGCACCAGGCGCTGGATGTCGTCCGAGCCGGCCTGCAAGACATCCGCGATTTCTTCGAAAAGTTTGGCCATCCCGAGGCGTTCGACTCGTGCGAAGAAGCGAAGGTTCTCAAACGCTTCGCCCGCGAAATCAAGAAAAAGCTCCCCATCGGCATGCTCGAACGCCTACAGCGGAAGCTAAAGAAAGCCGTCGCCAACGAACAATACGAAGTCGCCGCCAAGCTCCGCGACCAGATCGCCTCAATGGAAAACAAGCCGCAGTTGAGGCACGAGGCCTGAAAAAATGTCGAGTGTCGAATGACGAAGGTCGACTGGGAAGCCCTGTATTTTAATCGTCATTCGACATTCGACATTTTGTTAGCGCCATATTCAGTGTTTGGCACCACGTCGTCCCCGACCTAAACTCCCACCATGCGAGCCATCGTTACCGGGCAAGTCGGCGTTGATAAGGGTCCATACCTCGAAACCGTGAAAAAGCGCGCCATCGAGGCCGGCCATGACCTGGAAGTCTTCCATGTCGGGAAGATGATGTACGACGAGGCCCCCGACGTCCCCAAGGGCCGCATCCTCAATCTCCCCATCGCCCGGCTCAACACGCTGCGCCGGGCGGTATTCAAGGAAATCCAGCGGCTGGCGGAGAAGCACGAGCACGTGATCGTCAACACGCACGCCACCTTTCGCTGGCGACACGGACTGTTCGCGGCGTTCGATTACGACCAGATCAAGCAGTTCAACGCCGACATCTACGTCACGATGCTGGACAACGCCGAATCGATTCACCAGCGTTTGAACAAAGACCACGATATCGACCACACCCTCAAGGACATCATGGTTTGGCGCGAGGAAGAGAACCTCGCCACCGAGATCATCGCCAATATCCTTCGCGGCCACGGCAAGTTCTTTGTCCTCTCGCGCGGCCGAACCGTGCCGACGACCAACACGCTATACCGAATGATGTTCGAGCCGCACCGCAAGACCGTCTATCCCAGCTTCCCCATGAGCCACGTCATGGACCTGCCCGACACGCTCGCCGAGATCAACACCTTTCGCGCCGCGCTGGCCGAGCATTTCATTGCGTTTGATCCGGGTGATGTCGACGAATTCGTCCTTCACACGCTGGCCACCAAGGCCAAAGACGAAGGCAAGGAGACCGTCGAAGTCGATGCCGCCGAGGGAAAAGTCACCTTCAAGACCGACGATATCATCCAGATCTCCGGCGACATCATGGGCCAGATCTATGCCCGCGATTTTAAGATGGTCGATCAGTCTGACATGATCGTCTCGCTCGTTCCCGAACTGCCCAACGGCAAGCCCGGCCTCAGCAGCGGCGTCGAACGCGAACTGCACCACGCCTGGGAAGGCGGCAAGGAGGTCTACGTCGTCTGGGCCTGCCGCGGCACGCCAAGCCCGTTCATCTCCGAAACCGCAACCCGCGTCTTCCGGTCGGTCGCCGAGACGCTCGAATATTTCAAGACCAAGGGCTACATCAAGTAGTCGCCGCATCGGGGAAGCCGCCACGTTGCGTTACGATCTCCTGCGCACCCGCTTCTGACGGATTGTGTTCGTACGGACCGCGCCGGGCGCGTCTTTGACATTGCGAGGTGTCTCCGGTTGACTGCGTAGATATGAAAATCGGCACGTACTACTATCCCGAGCAATGGCCGCGTGAGCAGTGGGAGCGGGACCTGGACCGGATCGCGGCGATGGGGCTGAAGATCGTCCACATGGCAGAGTTTGCGTGGTTCGATCTCGAGCCGTCGCCGAAGGATTTTCGGCTGGATTGGCTCAGCGATTGCGTCGAGATGTGCCGCCAGCGCGGATTGGATGTCATCCTCTGCACGCCCACCGCAGCACCGCCGGTGTGGTTGAGCGATCAGTTTCCGGAGGTGCTCATCACCGACGAGCACGGCACGCCCCACCGTCACGGCGGGCGGCGGCACTACACGCCTACCTCGCCGCGGATGCAGGAGGCGTCATACCGCATCGTCGAGGCGATGGCGACGCGGTTCGGCCATCACCCGTCGGTCATCGGCTGGCAAATCGACAACGAACTCTCCGGCCCATTCGATCAGTCCGAAGCCACACACAAATCCTTCCGAAAATGGCTTCGCAAAAAATACCTCACGATCGACGCGCTCAACGCCGCCTGGGGCAACCCATTCTGGAACACGTACTACCAGGATTTCGACCAGATCCTCATGCCCCAGTCACGCGATCCGGGCTATCGTAACCAGCACCAGAATCTCGACGCCAGCCGATTTTGGTCCTGGGCGTGGGCGGATTTCGTCAAGCTACAGGCAGACGCGCTCAAGCGATCCTTCCCGGCCAGCAGGCCCGCGCCGTTTATCACCACTAACTTCATGCCGTTCCATCCCGACGCCGATCCGAACGACATGCGCGATTCGCTCGATTTGTGGTCGTGGGACAGTTACCCGGTGAGCGGTTTTGGTCGCGATTTCAAGGACGAGCAGTTTCGTTTCGGTGATATGGCGTCGATCCAGTTCACCCACGACCAGATGGCCAGCTACAACGGCCGCTGGACGCTGCTGGAGATTCAGCCGGGGCAGATCAACTGGAGCGGGTTTCCGTGCCAGCCGTACCCCGGCGCGGTGCGTTTGTGGCTGTGGACGGCGATCGCGCACGGGTGCGAATTGATCACGGTCTACCGCTTCCGCCAGCCGCGATTTGGCATCGAGATGTGGCACGCGGGGTTGATCGGTTTGGACGGCGTCACCCCCACGTCCGGCGGCGAGCAGTTCGCGCAGGTGGCTGCCGAGGCCGCAAAGGTATGGCCGGACGCACATCCGACGTCGATCGAATCGAACCAGCCGTCGGCCGGGCTGCTGCTCGATTTCGACCAGCAATGGAATTTCACGTCGCTCGGCCAGGCCAAGCGGTGGAACTATTCGGAACTGCTTTGCCAATATCATCAGGCACTGTCGCGCATGGGGTATCGCGTGCGCGTGCTGCACCCGAACGAGCCCTGGCCGAGTGATCTGAAGCTGATCGTCGCGCCGGGCGTGCAGATGGTCGATGATGCGCTCTTGGCGCGCTGGCAGCGGTACGTTGACGCCGGCGGGCACCTGGTGCTGACGTGCCGGACAGGGTTGCAGGATCGCGATGCCCAGTTCTTTGAAACCGCTTACGGCGCGAAGATCGCAAATCTTATCGGGGCGGATATCTCCGCCTACGACAGTCTGCCCGAAGAGACCTGGGGCACGATCGATCTGGACGGCAAGGCGCACAAGTGGGGCGTCTGGGGCGATCAGCTCAAACCGGCAGCGGGTACCGACGTCTGGGCCAGTTACACGAACATGTTCTACACCGGAGCCCATGCAATCACGCATCGCAAACAAGGAAGTGGGTCAGTCACGTATAACGGCGTTTACGGCGATCGTGTATTGGCCGAGGCGGTCATCGAAAAGCTGGCGCGGACGATCGGCAACCAGGCCGTGCCGCTCCTCGATCGCGTGCGCGTGCTCGAACGCGATGGATTCTTCATCGCCCTGAATTACACGGACCGGCCCACCACCGCCCCGGCACCGGCGGACGCGACGTTCGTCGTCGGTTCCCGAGAACTCCCGCCGGCGGGCGTGGCGGTCTGGAAGTAGGCGGTGGCTTTGACACCATCCGTGGAAAACGGTGCGTCAGAGACGCACCCTACAGGTGCAGACGAGAGCGGTAAGCGGGTGTACGAGGTTGTGCCGGGTCGCCTGTCGATCGCGAACGGCGTGAACGGGAAGCGAACCAGCATGACGTCGATTCATTTCGCGTAGGGAAGCGCCCCTATGCGCGCCCGATCGCCACCGCCAGCACGGTGACGTCCGCCGGGGTGATGCCGCTGATGCGGAGCGCCTGGCCGAGGGATCGGGGGGTGAATTGCGAAAATTTCGTGCGGGCTTCGTTTCGCAGGCCGTTCACCCTGGCGTAATCGAAGTCGGCCGGGATGAGCTTGTCTTCCAGCTTGCTCATCCGCTCGATCGCCTTGTCCTGGCGGACGATGTAGCCCGCGTACTTGATCTGCGTTTCGATACGAAATCCGGTCTGTGCGTCGATGTCGATCCCCGCGCCGGCAAGTTTGCTGGATAGCGTCGCCCACGTATTTTCGGGGCGTCGCAGCAGCTCGAACGCGGGCGTGCCGTCGATTTTGACCAGTCTGAGCTGCTCGACCGTCGCCGCGATCGCGTCGCGTGTGGATGTGAAGCGCGACCAGCGATTTTCATCGACAAGCCCCACGCCGCGGCCGATCTCGGTGAGGCGGAGGTCGGCGTTGTCGTTGCGGAGCAGCAGGCGGTGTTCGGCGCGGCTGGTGAACATGCGGTACGGCTCGATCGGCGGCTTGGTGACGAGGTCATCGATGAGCACACCGATGTAGGCCTGGTCTCGCCGGAGGACGAAATCGGCGACGTCGGTCGCGGCGTAGCGTGTCGCGTTGATGCCCGCCATCAACCCCTGGGCCGCCGCTTCTTCGTAGCCGCTCGTGCCGTTGATCTGGCCCGCCAGGAAAAGGCCCGACACCAGCTTGGTCTCCAGCGTCGAGCGGATCTGGCTCGGCCAGACCATGTCGTACTCGACCGCATACCCCCACCGCAGCACCTCGGCCTTCTCCAGCCCCGGCACCAGCCGGATCATCTTCTCCTGCACGTCGGCGGGGAGCGAGGTGCTGATGCCGTTGCAGTAAATTTCATCCGTATCGAGCCCCTCTGGCTCCAGGAAAATCTGGTGCGACTGCTTCTCCGCAAACCGCACGACCTTGTCCTCGATACTCGGACAATACCGCGGACCCGTCGACTGAATCTGCCCAGAGTACATCGGCGCGCGATGAAGATTGGCGCGGATGATCTCATGAATCTCTTGGTTGGTGCCTCCCAGCCAGCACGAAATTTGCGTGAGCGGTGGCGCAAAGCCCACGGCTTCGCCGTGGGCCTTCCGGTACTCGTTCAAATACGAGAACGGCGCCGGCACATCATCGCCAGGCTGTACTGCAAACGCACTGAAATCGATCGATTGCCGCTTGAGCCTGGGCGGCGTGCCGGTCTTGAGCCGACCGAGTTCCAATCCCAATTTCTCAAGACACCCGGACAATCCACGTGCCGCCTGCTCGCCGACGCGTCCGCCTTCGGTCTTCTGTTCGCCGGTGTGCATCAGGGCGCGGAGGAAGGTGCCGGTGGTGACGATCGCGGCGCGGCAATTGAGCAGTTGTCCGTCCGCCAGTCGGACGGCTTGAATGGTGGGTCGGGAGTCGGAGGTCGGGAGTCGGGGGTCGGGGATTTCGGACGACCTCCGACCCACTACCCCCGACCCACGCTCCGCCACCTCGATCTCCGCCACTTCGCCGGGGACGATGGTGAGGTTCGGGCACGTCGAAAGCAATCGCTGCACTTCGGCGGCGTACTTGTACTTGTCCGCCTGGGCGCGCGGTCCCCAGACCGCCGGGCCTTTGGAGCGGTTGAGCATGCGGAACTGGATGCCGGTGTTGTCGGTGGCGATGCCCATCAGCCCGCCGAGCGCGTCAATTTCGCGCACCATCTGTCCCTTGGCGAGCCCGCCGATCGCGGGGTTACAGCTCATCGCGCCGATGCGGGTGGGATCCAGCGACACCAGCGCCGTCTTCGCCCCCAGGCGCGACGCCGCCCAAGCCGCCTCCGCCCCCGCGTGGCCGCCTCCGATGACGATGATGTCGTATGATTCAGTCATGTCCCGTGTCAACCACCGCAGCGGCTTCGCTCCTAATGTCACCGCATCTTCACACCCGATGCGACAAACTTATTTCGACAACAATCCGGAGAAGTAATTGTCCGGCGCGTTTGTAACCGATAGTATTAGCAGATCGGTGATCTGCGGTGTACGTGATTGGAATGCTACGTGGCAAACCGATACGCATCGATTGGGAAGGCTTTCAACCGGCCGCAAACCGGCGACTTACTGCCCGGGTCCGAATGGTTGATCCGCAAGGCGAAAGCCCTGCTGGCCACTCCCATTTACTTCCTAAAGGGTTTGTACCACATCCTTGTTCCACACGGCACAGGTGGACCCACCGAGCTAAGCACCCGATGAATCGAAAGGTTCGTCGGGTGTTTCTGTTTCTGCGTTTGGGACAAACCGCAGATTTCGCTGATTACGCAGATGCAGCCAAGCGGCATTTCTTCATCTGCGCCATCTGCGAAATCAGCGGTTCCATGTCTTGGCGGTTCGGCGTTCATTTTCCCAGCGTCAACACGAACAGCCGGATCGGCACCGTCCGCGATGGTACGCATTGAACGTCGTGATGCAGCGACCAGCCGCGCTTCTGGATCCAACCGATGAAGTTGTCCCCAGTCTGGCGACCCGGCTCGCCAAGAACCACGCGCCCCTTCTCCCCCACATGTCTGCGAAAAAACGCGTCGAGGTTTTCCCACTGCGTTTTGTCGTAGAGCACGTCGGACCCGAGGATTAGATCAAACCGCTGGCGCAAATCGTCCTTTTGCCAGTCCACACGCCGTGCGGAAACGTCGTTGCTGTAGTGCAGGCCGTTCAGGCAGGCGAAGAGGAGCGAATCGCGTTCGATGTCGCCGAAGACGACTTTCGCGCCCAGCATGGCAGCCACCGCACCGGCGAGTCCCATTCCGCAGCCGAGGTCGAGAACAGTGGTCAGTGGTGAGTGGTCAGTGGTCAGATAATTCGTCCGCTGAGCACTGTTCACTGACCACTCAGCACTGTCCCCCACCAGCCACTGCCCCACGCCGATCGCGGAATCCCACAGCTCTGCCCAGTACGGCAAGCCCAACTGGTCGCCTGCGACGCGCTGGCCGGTGGTGCGTTCGTGGATGTCGATTTTCTGGCACAGGTCGTCCAGAACCTTCTGCGGGTCGAGCACCCGGGTGAACTGCACGCGCAGCGGGCCGATGGGGACGGTTTCGACCAACAGATCAAACCGCCTGGCGAGGCGGGTCTGGAGGCGGGCGATTCGGTGGGACGAGTCGGAATGCAAAGTACGGATCATGGATTACTGAGGACCGGGCCAGAATGCAATGCCCCCCACTCAGTCCTCAGTACTCAGTACTCAGCACTCAGTCCTCAGTAACTCACCACCCACCCCTCCCCACTGTTATACTCCCTCCAAATCCGCTACATTCCCGCCATGCGAAGGGCGATCCTGGTTCTATGCACGCTTTTGATGGCCGGTTGCAACACCAACCAGCTCGAAACCGGCTACACGTACACCCCCCTGGGCGATTCTCCGAACCGCCGACGCGGTTATTATGCGGACCCTTTCTCCCCCGAGGCTCGTCTCTCTCAGCAGGATCGCCAGGCCGATGTCGAGCAGCGCCGGCAGATTCCTGGACAGTAACGGTCAGTTTTTTCGCCCCTCCACCCCCTGTTAGTTGCCACACCGCCATGCCGCACGCCTAGAATCGTCCGGTTCAAGAACAGGTGCCGTGGAAGAGATAGACCCTAAAGAATTCGTCACGCTCGTCCAGCCCGCGTTGCAGGCGCAGGATTGGGACAAGCTGATGTCCACGCTCAAGGCAAACTGGACCAGCGACCAGATCCTGTCGCTGCTGCACTGTCCCGATTGCGATGCCCGCAAGATTGCCGCGCTGGCGATCGGCCTGGTCGGGCAGTCGTGCTGCCTGCCGGAACTCCAGCGCAAGCTGCTGGATAACGACCACATGGTCGTGAAGATGGCAGAGCACGCGATGTGGCAGATCTGGTTTCGGGGCGGGAATGGCGAATCCAACCGCATCCTCGCCCGCGGTGCCGAGGCGCTGAATCGCCAGGATATCGCCAAGGCGATCGACTACCTCGACCGCGCGATCTCCCTGTCCCCCGAATTCGCCGAAGCCTACAACCAGCGTGCGATCGCGCACTACCTCGCCGAGCGGTACGACGAATCCGTGACCGATTCCAAGCGGGTCGTCGAGCTGATGCCGCTGCATTTCGGAGCATGGAGCGGGCTGGGACACGCCTACCTCGCGATGGGACAGTTGCCCGAAGCCCAGGCGGCGTACGAGCACGCGCTGCAATTAAACCCCCACCTCGAGTGCATCGCCGAGCTGGTGCAGGAATTGCGCGAGCAGTCGGACGGGCCTGCCTGACGATACAGTGAACGCATGGGCACGGGTGACCAGCGTCTTCCACGACTCACCGCACTGCTCCGCCGCGCGAGGCGGAGGGACGTCGTGCGCCGGTTGGCGGATTCGACCGGGATATCCGTGCTGGCGATGTCGGCAGCGCTGGGCGTTTCGATCGGCGTTCACCATTGGACCGGGTTCGAGAGTCGGCCCATCGCGCTGATCGCCGGCTTCACGACGTCGGCGGTTCTGCTCATCGTCAATTTTAATCGCCGCCTGGACCCGCTCGCTGCCGCGATCACGCTGGACCGGTGCAACCACACGCACGACCTGCTCTCCACCGCCTGGGCCACCCGTCGCGACGAGCGAGCATGGATCAATTCAGTCCGCATCCTCGCTGAGGACGCCTGTTACCGCATTCAGCTCCCTGCGCCCGTCGGACGCTTCGCCCCGCGCCTGCACCTGGCGGCGTGGCTGGGATTGGGATCGGTGCTGCTCGCCGGCGTGCTGCTGTCGCCTGAAGCCGACGCGGTTCGCGGCGATCGGGCGTCCGGCAGGATCACGACGAACACCACTCCGTCGAACGGCCAGACGATCGGCGCGCCGCTGGTGCGATCTCAAGACGCCAGCACCGACACTGCCCTGCCGGCCGACGCCGCGTCGGCGCAGTCGGGCTCATCAAGCCAGCGACCCACGGGCTCAGGCGACGACGCGCCCGGCACCGGCCGCTCGTCCGAAGGCGTCGCCGGCAAACTGCCCGGCGGCACCGACGCCGACTCGTTCACCCGACTCCTCCCCGGCACCACCCCCGCCGCCGGCAACGGCGCCGCCGCGACCGCCCATGCCGCGGGCGCTGGCGCGCACGGCATGATCGCGGACAGCACCCGTTCGCACGTCGCCCCCTGGTCAACCGACACCTGGCCCGCATCGCGCGATGCCGCGTTGGCGCAGGCACGCACCGGACAGGTGCCCGAAGCGCACCGCGAACTCGTCCGGCAGTATTTCGATCGGTAGCGGTATCCGCGTGTCTGCGACGCGGGCGTCGCAGCTAAGGAACACGAATCCTGTTGGGATGATTCAGCGTGTCGCGACGGTCTCGTCGGGCGCGGGTTCGTCGGTGCGGGTCTCGTCGTCGGTGGCGGCGGGGTCGTTGAAGATGGGGTCGAAGCCGTTGGTCGTCGCCGGCTCGGGCGGGTTCGTCGGTGCCGCGTGCTGGTGGCTGTCGCGAGAGATCAGGCGAAGGTTGTAGACGATCGGGATCAGCATCAGTACGAAGATGGCACCGGCACCCGCGCCGGCGTAGATGGGTCTGCGGTCGGGGTTGTCGTAGTTCTGGATGTCGACCTTCGGGTCCGGCACGATCACGTCAGCGATCTGTTTCTGCTTCTCTTCCACGCGGAACTTGAGCGCCTTGATCTGCATGTCAAGCTCCGCCTTGGACGAACTCTTGGCGCTAAACAGCTCGTCGTTCTGCACCAGCCGGCGGCGGTGCTCTTCCATTTTCTCTTTCTCGGCGATCACGCTGTCCAGTAGCGTGTTCGTCTGCTTTTCCTTCTCGACCGCGGCCGCAAGTTCGATCTTCTTGTCCTCCAGCCGCTTCTTGCGATTCTCCTCCGCGGCGATCGCCTGCTTCTCGCGGGCGGCGGCCTCGATCAACTGCTTGCGGGCCCGCATTTCCAGTTGCAGGTTCGCGACTTTTTCCTTGCTCGACGACTCGGTCTTCGCGATCTCCACGTCCGCGGCGTCGGCGGTGGCGGAGTAGGCCTTACGCGCTTCGGCGACCGCAGCCAGCCGCTTCTCCAGCGACTCGGCGAGTTGCTTCTGCTCGGCGGGCAACTGCTCCACCGACGGCGACGACTTCGAGAAATCTTCCTCGGCGCGGCTGAGCGTCGCGTCGATGTGCTTGCGGTCTTCGGGGATCGATTTCTTCGTCTGCTCGATGATCTGCTCGATCGCGCTGATGGCCTCGGCGTGGACCGGGTCGTTCTTGAACAGATCCTCGCGCCCGCGGATGAGCGTGCGAATCAGTTCCATCTTCAGCGCCAGCTTGTCCGCTTCTTGCTTCTCGCCTTCAGCGAGCACCGCGTTCTGCTGGCGGACGAGCATGCTCAGCTCGTCGTTCAGACGCTTCAGCTCGCCGTCCTTCTCAAGGATCTCCTTCGTCCGCTTCTCCATCAACTCGCCGAGCCGCTGCTTCAGTTCGCTGAGTCGTGTCTGCTGATTTTCCTGTCGGCGGATCAGGTCGTCGGTGAGCGTGCGGGCCTGAGAGAAGAATCGCTTCGCGCCTTCGAGATAGCGGACCAGTGCGGGATTGTCTTTGAGCTTCTGTGCCGATTCGACCTCGGTCTGGAACTGAGTGATGGCGGCGTCGAGCGCCTTGCGGGCCTCGTCGTTTTTTGATGCCACGGAGGTTTTGACCGCCTCGGACTCTTTCTGGATCGCTTCGAGTTGAGCGGTGAGCTTGGAAAGCTCCTCGTCGGCCTTGGAGAGATCGGCCTCGGGCGACGGCGCGAGTTCGCCGGGCGTCTGCCTCTGGAGCAGTTCGATCGCGGCCTCGGTGTCGAGGCGTTTCGCGCGGGCGGCCTTCAGGTCGGCTTCGGCGTTCTTGCGGCGGGCCTCGACCTCGTCCATGGTCGCGTTGTCGGGACGCGAATCGCCGATGGCGCGAAGCTCTTCGATCTCCTGCGTCACGGCCTTGACGCGAACCCCCATCGCCTGGATCTGGGCCTCGTCCTCGCGGGCCTCTTCACGCAACCGGGCGACTCGGCGGGCGTTGGATTCGCTGGATTTGACGACCGCCTTGGCCAATGCACGCAGGCGGGCGAGATCGCCTTCCTTGTCGCGTGAGTTGACGATCAGGTGCATCTGGTTCGGCTGTGCCGCCGGCCAGCGCTCGCCGGGGGCGCGGACCAGCGCGTTCACGGTCTTCTGCGTGTCGGCGAGGAAACCCTTCTTCTGCTCCCAGTCCGGGCCCAGTTCCGCCAACGCCGTAACGCGCGTGTTTTCGTCGCTGAGCACTTCGTTAAGCGTGTGCTTGAAGTTGCGTGTACGTTCGACCGAGAGGTTGGCCAGACCGTCGTAGGTGATGGCCGCGACGAGCTTGGAGTAGACCGGCACGAACTGCTGCACTCCGTAAACCACCCCGCCGATGAGCGGGATCAGCGCCAGCACGCACACCAGCACGCGACGCAGGCGCCCGCGGCGAAGCTGCGCGACGTAGACCGGATCTTCCTCCGGTCGATAGACGGGCGGGATGGCGATTTGCGGAAAGGATTCGAGCGCTGAGATCGCTCCGCGCGGCCGGAATCGGCCGGCGGTTTCGAGAAGTTCCTGCTGCTCGCGATCCTGCGCAGCGGTGCCGGCTTCGCCGTTTTTCTTGTCTTCGGCTTCGTCGAGCAGCAAGTCTTCGGGCGTTGGCGACGGGTTGGAGAAGACATCGACCGACTGCTGTCCGCGACGCCCGATGATGGTGTCGGCGATGGTGCGGTTGGCACCGGCGAACGGGTTGGGTGCCGGCGCTGCGGGCGCGCCCGTTCCATTGAAGCCGACGCGCAGCGGCTTGCGGCGATCATCCGGCGTAGCGGAGTCGGGCGCCTCGGCGGCGATTTGCGGGCTGGCATCGCTCGGGGCGTCGTCGCCGCCGGTGACTTCGACGAGCGGCGATCCGCCCATGAGGAACGTCTGCGATTGAGGCGAAAACGCCCCGCCGAGCATCGGGCCGTCGCGCGGAATCAGGTCGTTCAGGTTGCCCGCGGGCGGCGGTTCGGGCAGGTCGTCGAGGTCGAACTCGTCTTCGATCTCCGTGCCGTCGGTCCCATCGACCGATGCGCCAACAACGTTGCCGCCGGTTTCGCCGGTGGTTTCGACGGGCTCGCCGCCTTCGGATTCGGGCAGGCCGACGAACGTGTCATTCATCGGCTCGGCGGCAACATCGAGTTCGTGGATCAGGTCTTTGGCGTCGATCACCTCGTCCGACTCGCCTGCGTAATCGTCGGCGATGAGCGGCATCGCCGACGCGGGCGTGGGCAGGGTTTCTTCGACGATCTCGATGCTCGGCACGCCTTCGCCCTGTATCGAATCCGCCAGATTCATCAGCGGTTCGACCGGCTCATTGTCGTCTTCAAACCCGCTAAAATCGATCGGCGATCGCTCGCGCTTCGCTTCGGCGATCGGATCGTCGCTTGTTGATTCATCACTCACCGCGTCTTCGGGCAGCGACTCATCGACGATGTGCTCGCGCTGGAAGTTCGCCGGAGCGATACTGATTTCGGCCGATTTTTCGGGCGCGATGTCCGAAAAATCGATCGACTCCAGTTCGGCGACGGCCTCGGGCTCGTCCTCGATCTCCAAATCCGAAGCGGGCGTGATGGCGGTATCGAAGCGGGTCTGCGACAAATCGATTGCCAGGCCCGGCTCGTCATCGACAGGCGTCTCTTCCAGCAGATCCAGCTCCGCCAGCGCTTCCTCGCGCGGCGAGGATGTTTCGGCGAGGTCGGGCTCGAGGTCTTCGGGTTCGAGGTCGAGGCCCGTGTCGAGTTCGCCCGCCGGCTCGCCGACGACCGCCTCGGCCATCTCCTCGATGTCGAGTCCGGCTGCGGACACCGACGTGTCGCTGGGCAACACTTCGGCACTCGGTTCGATCGAGTCTGCGGAAGCGGCTTCAGTGACGTATTCCGCAGCCGGCTCAACCGGTGCTTCGGCGACGGGCTCGACGACCGTCGCCTCGGCGATTTCTTCCAACGGCACGGGCGCGTCGAACTCGTCTTCGCTTTCGTCGGCGACCGATTCGGTGACACCCACCACGCGGTCGGCGGGTATGACCACCTCGCCGGTTTCCAGTTCCACCAAGTCGGTGTCGGATTCGACCTCGGCTTCGGATTCGACGTCGGCTTCGGATTCGGATTCGCGCTCGGGCTCGGCGGGTGCTTCGACGACGATCTCGGATTCCGCGACGGGCTCGGCGGCCGTCAGGCCGGCGGCGTCGGGCTCCAACGCCAGCTCCGGTTCGGCGAGCGACTCGGCAACCGGCATCGGCGGGGCTTCGTCCAGATCAATCGCGCCGTCGTCATCCGAGACGTCATCGATCGGGGCCACGACGAGCGACTCAAGCACGGGCGGCTCAGGCAAGGCCGACTCCGGCGCGGCGGGCGCTTCGGCAGTTTCGTCGATGAGCGGTTCAACTACCGGTTCGGGGGTCTGAGGCTCGATCGCGACCGGTTCCATCGCTTCCGGCTCGGCCGCTGCGGGCGCTTCGGCGACCGCGGGCGCGGCTTCGGGCTCGACCGCGGGCGCGGCTTCGTCGGCGACTTCGGGCGCGAGTTCGAGCGAGCTTTCTTCGACGCGCGCCGCGCCGTGCCAGCCGCGACGCAGCGCGGCCAGCGCGTCCTCGTCCGATGCGTCGCTTGCCTCCCTCTCCGCAGGCTCGCCGGCGGCGGGTGTCTCGATCGCTTCTTCGATCTCGTCGTCGAGCGATATCTCTAGCGCCGGCGCGGCGACGGTGTCGCCTGCGGGTGCGTTCAACTCCGCAGCGATCGCCTCGTCGCTGAGTTCTTCCGACTCAATCGATACTTCATCGGCGACCTGTTCGTCCCGCGACAGCTCTGCGGCGGGTTGGTCGTCGGTGGCGACTTCCAGGGGCGCGTCGTCCCCTGCGAGCGGTTCCAGTTCGATCGCGCCGGTCTTGCTGATCTGAGGCGGCTCGGGCCGCACGAACGCCGGCGGCATGGGCAAAGGCAGCGGGATCGAAGGCGACGGTGCGACCTCGGTCGCGAGTTCGTTCAGCGTGATCGTCGCCGGGCCCACCCGGAGCACCGCGCCGTCGGATAACTCTTCCTGGTGGATCGGCGTACCGTCCAGCCACGTGCCCTTGCGCGAGCCGATATCGCGGGCGTACCGCTTGCCGTTGCGCTCAAAGAGGATGGCGTGAATGTTGGAAACCGAATCGTCGTCGAACTGGAGATCGCTCCCGGTTCGTCGGCCGATCTGGAGGACGCGCTTGGTGATCGGAAGCGCGTCGGTCAGCGTCGAGACGCTGAGTTCCGCTTGACCCGCCGGGGCGGACTTGCCGAACACGCGTTTGGGCGCTTCGTATCGGAACTTGAACCGTCCGATCTGCACCAGGTCGCCGTCGGCGAGGTCGGTGTCGACGACCTGCTTCCCGTTCACCCATGTGTGCGTTCGGCTGCCCAGGTCGTGGATGTAGCAACCGAAGTCGCACAGCACGATCACGCAGTGCGCCTTGGAGACGGTCGAACTCTCTAAATGCAGGCGTACAATGTCTTTGCGCGATCCGACGAGTGTCGCCGGACGCGTAATGGGAATCGGCGCCGCCGCAGCGTGGGACCCTAAGGGAACCAGGCGCGCCTCACCGGTTGACGAATTGGAGGAACCGTTCTCTGCCATGGACTTACGTCATTACCCTGACCCCGATCCGCCCCACGGCGGGACGGGTGCAGGGTCAACAGTTTAACAGATGAATCGACATTGCAAGTTGGGAAAAACCATGGATTGTGCCCGCCTGTTGCTTATCGGACCGACCGACCCGCGCAGCTTTCCCAAAGACGCCGCAAAACGCCTAACATTTCCATCGCCTGCCGTGTCTGGTGCGTCAGACTAACGTTCATTCGCCTATACTTCTCACACCCTCAGGAGGCCGATTATGCACGTCCGATCCCTCTCTATCCTCGGAACCGCGATTTTGGCGGTCGTCGTCATGGGCACGCGCGACACCGCCATCGCCGACGCCCCCGACCCCGCCGCCACTGAAAAGCGGGTCGAAGCGCTGGAAAAAGTCGTCGTCCGCGATCCCACCGACGCCGCCGGCACCGTCCTGGCGCGCCTGGAACGCATCGAAAAGCTCCTCCAGATCAACGCCAAAGACGCCGCCGTCGAGCAAAAGACCGACGCCAAGACCTTCGACGAGCTGAAAACCAGCCTCATCACCACCCAGCGCGCCATGGAAAAGCTGGATCGCCGCCTGATCAACATCGAAAACAGCAAGCTCGACCGCAAAAGCGACGAGCTGTCGGACGAAGTGAAGGCGCTGGAAAAATCGATCCTGAACCACACGACCGCGATGCGCGACCTGGCGGATCGAGTCAAGAAGCTGGAAACCGTGGTACGGCCGTAGGTTGGATCAGTCGTCGCCGATTCGACGCTTGAGCGATTCGAGGAGGACGGGGTAGATGCTGTCGGCGATCAATTGCTGCCCCAATTCGTTGGGATGAATGTCGTCACCGTCGCGGAACGGGTCGCGATCCGCCGACAGCGATGAATTAAACGGCGAAGCAAGATCAATAATCTGAACCCCCTTGCCGTTCGCGACGCCAACAAGGATCGCCCTCTCGGGCGCGGGTACACCCGCGAGTTCCGCTCGGGTGGCGTGTAGAACGAGTAGCGTGCTTACTCCGCGCGAAGCGGCACCGTCGAACATGCTCTCGAGCGCGCGTCGGCAAAGTTCCAGACGTCTCTCACCGGTTTGCTCGGTTGGCGAAGGATAGAGTTGCGCAAATGAGTTCACTTGCTCGGTCCCT